>JAICIM010000761.1 GCA_025928885.1 Ktedonobacteraceae bacterium
CATGTGTTGCCCATCCTGCAGCGCGATGCCGAGGCAAAGCATGCGCTCAAACGAATGCTTGCGCCGGAACGCTTTATAGAAGTCGCGACCAATGGCTTTGAATATGTCCCGGAGCCATCCACGCGCAGTGTTGTTCTGGTCCCATGCTATGCCATGAGGCCATATGTATGCAATACCGATCACCACAATGTCGTGATTTTCTGTTATCCGGTGGCGGATGAAAGTTTGATAGAAGATAATAGCGCTCCTCCCCAACGGCTGGTGAGGCTCTACAAAGCGCTCGCCGACGAGCGTCGTTTGCGGATGTTGAAGAAGTTGGCGGTGGATGCTTATAGTTTGCAAGAGATGGCTGATGAACTGGGGGTCGCGAAAACAACCCTGCATCATCATTTTGTCGTGCTTCGTTCCGCTGGTCTGGTACGGCTGAGGACGAGCGATCATCGCTATCGATTGCGTGAGGAGACCCTCTCCGATGTCTCAGGTTTGTTAGAGGCATATCTCAAACGGGGACTGGCCTAAAAAAAGAAGAAACCAGAAAGCTAGAGGGCGTGTTCAGACCTGGCAAGTTAGCGCACGTCCCTCACCGGCAATTTTGTCGCTGTATGCTGTCTGGCTATGTCTATTGTATGACACATGAGCCAGATTGGTCAATTGGTGGGCTAAAGAAGGCGTACTTTTGCACAATGGCTGTTGACACAAATGGCCTTCTTCCGGCATAGAGCGGCAATACATCATAGAAGTGGTAGCAGGAAAGGAGTAGAAAAATGTATCCCTGCTATATGGAATATGAGGTAGCGAATCGCAGGCAGGCACTCTTACACGAAGCTGAGGTGGAGAGAAGCATTCCAGAGGTCATTGAGAGGCGGTTCGATCTCTCGGATGAGCGGTACTTCTGGCACGAAGCGCTGGCTCTCCCGATCTCCATGCGTGATGTGTTCCATGCCAATATTTCGCAGGCGCTCGTCGCTGATATGCTGCGCCGCCGCACGCAATCGCTGGTTTTGACGGTGGCGAGCGCGGCATTTGGGCTTGGCATGTTCGCTGGCGGTTGGCTCAACAGTATTATAAACCTGGACACCGTGCTCTTGTTCGGTTGTGTCGTAGCGCTGGCAGCCTGTGTACCCATTGCCAGACGCTCCCTTTTCTTGCTGCGAAGACGCAGGATCAAACCGTTGTTGCATCATCAATAAGAACAGGACCGTTTGATAGTAGCGGTGAGGGGCAGGGCGGCCATAAGGGTGTGCCTTGCCAGCACGAATGGGTCTAGGACGTGCTGGTGAGAGAGCGGCGCACCTTTATGGTCGCCCCGCCCCCCGCTGCTGCTTTACCTTCTTTTGATCCCCAGCCCTGCCTCAACGCCCGACAGATCGTAGATGCCGCCTCGCTGCTCATATCCACCCGTAAAGGGATCTTCCGTCATCAGCATCGGCGTGTCCAGATCGATGTAGCGGAAGCCGCCCAGTCCAGCTGCGAAATGCGCGGCGGCACTGATTGCCAGGCGCGACTCCATCATGGCCCCGATCATCAACGGTGTGTGCGTTGTGCGACAGAGCGCCGCGATATCCAGCGCCTGCACGATCCCGGTTTTCATCAGTTTGATGTTGACCACGTTCACCGCTTCCATCTTCAGCAAGCGAGCAACGGCTGCGGGACTGGCGGCGCTTTCATCAGCAGCCACCGGAACGGTTGTGTGTTGCGTGACGTAGCGCAGACCGTCGTAATCCTCTTTGTATACCGGCTGTTCCAGCATCAAGGGCCGGATATCGCGGTCATCGAGCGCTTCCAGACAGAG
>JAICIM010000303.1 GCA_025928885.1 Ktedonobacteraceae bacterium
CGCAATCCCGATCCCAGCGAACACGAGATTCGCGTCGGCATCTCTGGCAATCTGTGCCGTTGTACCGGCTACGTCAACATCGTCAAAGCCATCCGTTACGCCGCCGACAAAATGCAATCCGCTGAGCAGGCTACCGTCAGCACCACACAGGGAGGCGAGTAATGTCCACTGAAATGCACCACAAACATGGTCTGGGAGAAGCCTACAAACGCAAGGAAGATGCCCGCTTCATTCGCGGCGAAGGCAACTACGTCGATGATGTCCAGTTGCCCGGCATGCTCTACGGCGACATCGTGCGCAGTCCCTACGCCCACGCGCTCATCAAAAATATCGATATCAGCGGCGCCCTGCAGATCCCTGGTGTCCTCGCCGTAATCACCGGTAAAGACCTCGATGCCGCAGGACTTGCCTGGATGCCAACGCTCTCCGGCGATACAGAGGCAGTTCTGGCCCTTGATCGCGTCCATTTTCAAATGCAAGAGGTCGCTTTCGTCGTCGCCACCAGCCGCTATGCCGCCGCCGACGGAGCCGCCGCCGTCGATGTAGACTATGAACCCCTGCCCGTCGTCGTCGATCCACATAAAGCGCTCGACCCCGATGCACCACTTCTTCGCCCTGACAAAAAGGAGAAGCAGCCCACCAACCAGATTTATCACTGGGAAACAGGGGATCGCACAGCGACCGACGACGCCTTCGCCGAAGCCTCCACCAACGGGGTCGTCATCAAACAGGATATGTACATTCCGCGTATCCATCCGGCCCCGATCGAAACCTGTGGCTGCGTCGCCGACTATCACCGCGCCACTGGCAAATTAACGGTCTGGCTCACCTCTCAAGCACCTCATGCTCATCGTACGCTCTTCGCCATCGTAGCAGGACTGCCAGAGCACCGGATTCGCGTTATCTCACCAGACGTTGGCGGCGGGTTCGGCAACAAAGTACCGATCTATCCAGGATACGTCTGTGCCGTCGTCGCCTCTCTCAAAACTGGCAAACCCGTCAAGTGGATTGAAGACCGCTCCGAAAATCTGGGCAGCACCGGCTTCGCTCGCGACTACCACATCCATGCCGAAATTGCCGCAGACAAAGAAGGAACCGTCAAAGCGCTACGCGTACACACCCTGGCCGATCATGGTGCCTTTGACGCAGCAGCACAGCCGACCAAATTTCCAGCCGGTCTTTTCCATATCTGCACCGGCTCCTATGACTTCAAACACGCCTTTGTCGATGTCGATGCGGTCCACACCAACAAAGCCCCTGGTGGCATCGCCTACCGCTGCTCCTTCCGCGTCACCGAAGCATCCTACCTGATCGAGCGCATGATGGACACTCTGGCCCACGATCTGGGCAAAGATCCAGCTCAATTGCGCATACAAAACTTTATCCAGCCCGAAGCCTTCCCCTACCGCTCGGCGCTCGACTGGACCTATGACAGTGGCAACTATGAAGCAGCTCTCCAGCTAGCAATGAAAAACGTCGATTATGAGGGCTTGCGACGCGAACAGGCCGAGAAACGCGCCCGAGGTGAACTGATGGGCATTGGCATCTCCTCATTCACCGAGATCGTCGGCGCAGGACCCGGCAAACACTTTGATATCGCTGGCATTCAGATGTTCGATAGCTGTGAGATCCGCGTCCATCCCACTGGCAAAGCGCTGGCTCGCATCGGTGTGCAGACTCAGGGCCAGGGCCATGAAACCACCTTCGCCCAGATTATCGCCGCCGAGCTTGGCATGTCGCCCGACGATATCGATGTCGAACACGGCGATACCGATACCGCTCCCTATGGCCTGGGAACCTACGCCAGCCGTAGCACTCCGGTCGCTGGCGCAGCAACCGCCCTCGCAGCCCGTAAAGTACGCGACAAGGCCAAAAAGATCGCCGCTTACCTGCTCGAAGTTGGCGAAGAAGATCTGGAGTGGGAACCAGGACGTTTCTATGTCAAGGGTGCGCCCGCTAAAGGCAAAACGATTCAAGAGCTGGCCTTTGCCGCCTACACCAACTGCCCTCCCTATCTGGAGCCGGGACTGGAGGCCGTCAACTACTACGATCCTCCTAACCTCACCTATCCATTCGGCAGCTATATCTGTGTTGTCGATATCGATCGCGGCACCGGCGAGGTCCACATTCGCCGCTTTATGGCCGTCGATGACTGCGGCACCGTCATCAATCCAATGGTGGTCGAGGGACAGGTGCATGGTGGCCTGACGCAGGGATTGGCCCCTGCCATGTACGAGGAACTCTCCTACGACGAAGATGGCAACATCCGGGGCGGCAACTTCCAGGACTACCTCATTCCAACGGCAATGGAGACGCCCAACTGGGAGGTAGACAGGACTATCACGCCCTCACCACACCATCCAATCGGGGCCAAAGGCATTGGCGAATCACCAACTGTCGGCGCACCACAGGCCATCGCCAACGCCGTCATTGACGCTCTGGCCCATGTCGGCGTGCGCCATATTGATATCCCCATCACTCCCTGGAAGGTCTGGAACATCCTCGCCGAGAAAGGGTTACTTGCGGATTAACACGCTTTTGCGAGGAGAGAGCAAGCCATCCACTTACTCTCTCCTCGCATGGCCTTTTCAGGAGGAGACACATGTTAGAAGCTCTCTTAGCGCTGGCCTACAAGCTCACTCAGAACAGGGAGCCGTTTGTATTGGCAACGGTCGTGGGCTGCGAACGTCCCACCTCGGCTAAGCCTGGCGCTCAGGCCATCATTCAGCGCGACGGCCAGATAACAGGTTGGATTGGCGGCAACTGCGCTCAACCCGTCGTACTACGCGAGGCGCAACGCCTGCTCAACGAGGGCGGCGATCCCTACCTGCTCCGTCTCGGCACCTCTCCCGATGACCATGCAGCGAACCGCTCCGACATACGTTACTTCCCCATGACCTGTAGCAGCGGAGGAGTCTTAGATATCTATATGGAACCACATCTCCCACCACCCCATCTGGTACTCGTTGGCAACTCTCCAGTTATTCACGCCTTGAGTCAACTGGCTTCCGTCCTCAATTTCGCCATCACCCGGCTTGATCACTCCGATCTGAGCCAGGTATCGATCAACGAGCAAACCTTTATTCTGATCGCCACGCACGGCCAATATGACGAAGATGCCCTTGAGCAAGCATTACCCAGCGCCGCACCATATGTCGGTATGGTCGCAAGCCACCGCCGTGTAGAAACCTGTCGAACATATCTCCGCGATTCAGGCCTCACAGAACAACAGATCGCACGCCTCAAAGCGCCTGCTGGCCTCGATATCGGGGCCGTCACTCCCGACGAGATCGCCGCCAGCATTCTGGCAGAACTGGTCCAGCTACGCCGTCGCGGTACATCCAGCATCACATATTCAGCAACCCCTGTACCAGCAGAGTCGCCTGAACAATCTGTCGCTCAAACCGCTCTCGATCCAGTCTGTGGTATGACGGTAGAAATAGCCAGCACACGCCATCACACGACCTACGATGGCCGCGACTTCTATTTCTGTTGCCCTGCCTGTAAACGGCTCTTTGAGCGCAATCCACAGGAATATCTGGTACAAAACTAACGCGCCACACCCGACCATGAAAGGGAAAGATAGATGGAATTTTCAGGCACGCAAACCATTGACGCTCCGATCAAACATGTCTGGTCATACCTCTTGAACGTCCACAACGTCGCCGCATGCGCCCCAGGATTTCAAAGCCTGGAAGAGCTGGAACCAGAACACTGGAAGGCTGTGATATCCGTCGGCGTCGGCCCGGTTAAAGCCAAATTTACGCTGGATGTCACGCGCCCGGAAATGCAAGAGCCGGAACGCATGGTTGTGAAAGGGCGCGGGAAAGCCCCAGGCAGCGCCGTTGAGCTTTCCGGTACCATGCACCTTTCCGCTCTCGACGCCGACCATACACGCATGGATTGGCATGCCCATGTCGTTGTCAGCGGCACTATCGCCAGCGTGGGCGCACGTTTGATGAACAGCACCGCCGAAAAAATGACCGCACAGTTCTTCGATTGCTTGAAAACTAATTTACAGGGAACGACTCATTCCCGCTCCGCCAGTGACTGAGCAATCTACTCATTTTTACGTTGCGGGCGCGTGCTTCCAAAAAACTCAGTGACCTTCTCTGGCTGGAAGCGCAGAGTTACAGGAGCTAACTGAAGTCGAGTCGTCACCAATTGCGGTCGTCTGCTCTCATCTTTCACATAGCGCTCTATCAGCCGTTCAAGATCTTGCCGAACGAGGGCCTGATCTTCGCAAATGGCAACTCGGCCATAAAGGCTGACGGAGCGTCCCCCCTCTCCAATACAGAGCGCAATGCGGGAATCACGGCGCAGATTCTTGATTTTCTGGCTGCGGCTCGGAGTACACATAACCAGCGTCCCATCATCTGCCAGCAAATAGTAGATCATGGTCACGTGGGGGCTGCCATCTTTGTTCAACGTACTGACCACCGCAACATGGTCCTCACACAAAAACTCTCGGGCCTGCTCAGATAGCTTGTTTGTCATAGATCTCTTTCCTCACAGTAGTTATAGGATACACAACAGTGTTGTCTACGCAACAATTTGATGTATACTACACCGTTGTACTGCTGAAAGTGTAAGGGAAAGTCACGATCTTCAACAATCAGCAAACGCGCCCAATCGTTGTGTAGACAACAACTGAGGGAAAGTGTTGGTTTTCCATATGAACACATGGAGTGTAAAAATGTCCAGAACAGTCAATGAGAACGACCCACGCGTGCAGCGTACCCGCCAACTATTGCTACAAGCGTTCATAGGTCTGGTCCAGGAAAAGCAAAATATCCACACGATTTCCATCCAAGAGATCGCCACACGGGCCACTGTCAATCGCGCTACTTTTTATGCTCATTTTGAAGATAAATATGCTCTTGTTGAGAGCTGGATGCGTGAGAAGTTTCAACGAATGCTCGTACACAGGCTTCCTGCGTCCTCCACTTTGCAACAAAGCACCCTACACACACTTATTCTGGCCGTATTCGACTCTCTTGCTTTCGGTCGTCGCTATGCCAGGCCATCCAATCGGCAGTTCTTTCCACTCTTCGAGCGAGCTATCCAACAAGAACTCTCCGATATCCTTTTGAGATGGCTCCAACAGGCTCCCGCAAAGCTTCCCCCATCAGAGGAGACGCTAGAAACTATGGCGCAGGTCATGAGTTGGGCGATCTTCGGTCCCGCCGCACAATGGAGTCGTGAAGAACAAAACTGTTCGGCAGAAGAGATGGCCCAACGCGTCTTGACCATTGTAATTGCGGGTCTGTCACCTGTCGTCACCGTTCCTTAGCCAATGCTCTGCCCTGCGAGAAGACGGCATGATATCTACCTATTTTCTTTGCGCAAAAAGCCAGGGGAAGAAGCCTTTGACGTAGGTTGCGTCTCCAGTAGTGGCGTAGACGGTACTCCAGACAACCGCACCATGTTCCAGCATGGGAAACTCTGTATAGCGTGGCTCCTCTCCCGCCGCTTTCACCGCCGCGATCATCTTTCTCGCGCTGGCTACCGGAACATCGGTATCCTTCGCCCCATAAAAAGCCCAGACCGGCTCATGCACCAGCTTCTCCGCCTGCGCTGGATCACTGGCTCCCGCTATCGGTGCCGCTGCCGCGAAATAGCTGGGCCAGCGCTCAATAGCGTCCCACGTTCCCGACCCGCCATCACATCCACCACCCACCATTCCCCAGGCGGCAATTCAGCCGTCTCCTGGTTATCGTCCACCCATTGCGCCTGGGGACGAATCGCGGTCAGGGTAGCCCGAAGACCTCTAAGCGAGGCTTCCTCGTTGCGATGACCAGCGTGCGCACTCTCATTCCAATCACTGGGACGGTCATCAGGCGAATAGAGGGTCAGCAGCCTGGTACCAGCATCACGCACCGCGTCGATTACCTTCCTTAGTAACACATGATCATCTGTAGCTTCCAGTAGTACTGTCATCTTGTCGAGGAGTCATAGACGTATCCATCGTTGTTCTCTCCTAAATCACAAAGTCGTCTGAGTATCGAATGCAGGGGAAACCTCCATCGACGAGGAATACCCCGAACACGCTACTGTAGTTATGCAATATGCAGGACAATACGCCCGCGCCCGTGGCCTTGTTGGCCCAATTCATGAGCCTGACTGGTCTGACTCAGAGGGAAGATCTTCTTGATCGTCGTCTTGAGCTGTCCCTCGTCGATCAAGTGAGCGAGGTTCTCTAAAATTTCGCTTCCGATTTGGGTACGACTCGCTATTACCTGAATTCCACGCTCTTTTGCCTGCTCCGTAGAGGGCTGACCTGACAGCGCGACCAGGATTCCATTGGGCTTGAGGACCTGAAGCGAGGTCTCAAGGGTAGACCCAACGGTATCAAAGACGCAATCAACATCATGCACCACATCAACAAGGCTCGTCGTGGTATAGTCAATCACCGTCTCAGCCCCCAACGAACGCACATAATTGACATTCACTCCAGAGGTGGTCGCGATGACGTGCGCCCCTTTCCTGCTAGCAAGCTGCACCGCAAACAGCCCAACTCCTCCTGCCGCTCCTTGAATCACCATCCGCTGACCCGTTTCCAGTTTCCCAGACTCAAACACCCCTTGCCAGGCCGTAGTCGCCCCCACAGGAATCGTTGCTGCCTCGTCAAAACTCACAGATTGTGGTTTAAGGGCAAGCATCTTCTCCGCCGCAACCGCGTATTCAGCATAAGCCCCCGTTGTGCTGCGGCCATAGACCGCCTGCCCGATCTGAAGTGTGGTCACATCCGGGCCAACCTCCTCCACAACCCCTGCTATCTCCATCCCAGGAATATAAGGAAACTGCATAGCAAGCAGATGTTTTCTCAGCCCCTGACGCACTTTCCAATCAATCGGGTTGACTCCTGCAGCATGCACCCGAACCAGCACCTCGCCCCCTTGCGGTTCTGGACGCGC
Source organism: Ktedonobacteraceae bacterium (assembly GCA_025928885.1). Lineage (GTDB taxonomy): Bacteria > Chloroflexota > Ktedonobacteria > Ktedonobacterales > Ktedonobacteraceae > JAICIM01. Next base: position 6,918 of record JAICIM010000303.1, read on the forward strand.
TACGACCGCCAGTTTGAGTTGATCGACATCTCCATATTCATATACTTGTATCGCTTGCATCATTTGTTTTTCCATAGCATTCTTCTCCTCGATATTTTTAACAATAAGACGGGACATACTTGATGTCTCTACGTCCATAACTAATGAAGATTGATAACAAGTTTGGAAACACGCAATGGGCAAAAGAACAATCACCTCCCCGCCAGAATCTGGAGGGCCACCCATAACGCTCTTGACAGAGAGATCTTTTCTCTGTATATTGACCAGCAGATCAACATGTAGAGAGTATACCATTACATTGACCAAATGGTCAATGTATTTACAAGTGAATAGTGTCATTGATGAGCATATGACAGCAACATCTTGCGGTAGCTTCCGGGTGTCATCAAAAAATGCCGCCGAAACTGCAGAGTGAAATGCGATTGATCAAAAAAGCCGGTTTCATGGGCCACATAGCCCACATCGTACCCTTGCGCAAGCAATGTTCTGGCATGCCCCAGGCGCAACTGCATCTGATAGGCATGGGGGGACAGGCCAACAGCCTGACGGAAAACACGAGTGAGATGAAAAGGACTCATGTTGACAACACTGGCCAGTTCTTGCAGGTGGACCACCTCGGTGTAGTGCTCTTGTAGATACACCTTTGTGCGCTTGATAACAGGGTGTTCCCACTCCAACTGAGGCTGTCCTCCCACCTCTTCAGCATGGAGCAGCGACGACCAGGCAAACAGGTGCAACAATGTATCCTTCTCAGACCGTAAGCTTCTCGATGAATGATGATTCATCCTGGTTACTTTTTTCTTACTCCCTTTCTTCATATTTACAACAAGAGCTTACACGAAGATGGAACGGAGGAAAAAGGCCAGATGAGGGCATTCTTAGGGAGCATTTTCGCCGGAGGGGGCATCTTGCCTTTATCGCTTTTTTTGCCTCTCTCAGTGTATACTAGGGATCACCTTTCTAAAAAAGGGATGACAGATAGAGGAGTGTCTGATGCAAGAAACAAACAAGAGGAAAAACATGTCTCCTTTGCGAGCTGCACGACTCCAACACCACTGGTCACAACGTGAACTGGCAGAACGGGTCGAAGCAACCGTTTCAACAGTGAAACGCTGGGAACGACAGGCTACTATTCCTGGTCCCTATTTCCGTCTGAAGTTGACTGCTCTTTTTGGCAAAAGTGAAGAAGAGTTAGGACTGAAAGAAGCACCGGCCCTGCCAACACCTCCTTTGGCACAAGAAGTCACAGACGAGGTGCAAGCCCTGTCGCCTGTTCCTGCCACTCCTCTCTGGACCATCCCCTATCTGCGCAACCCCTATTTTACCGGGCGCGACGATCTGCTTGATCTCCTGGATGAACACCTCACCTCTACCCTCAGAACGAGTCGCGTAGTCCTCACCCAAAAGCAGGCCCTGACCGGACTCGGAGGCATTGGCAAAACACAGATCGCCGTTGAATATGCCTA
>JAICIM010000382.1 GCA_025928885.1 Ktedonobacteraceae bacterium
ACAGCTTCACGAAATGCTGCTTCAATCCATTCTGCCGGGTATTGGTCTGCCGCGTCTTTGAGATCTTCGGCGATCAGCGGGGAAAGTAAACCTATATTTTGTTCATATAATACAAAGATATTAGGACGTTCTACTTCAACTTGAATAGTGGAGGTCACGGTTCTGGCCTCGGAAAGTCCGCCCCTGGAATCAGCATACTCTCTTGCTGCAATAACCTGTTGCGACTCCTGGGCCGTCACTGGCGCGTCTTGCGCTTCCAGGTCAAGTAGACGGGCAGGGATCATTTCACCTCCTTGCAATTCGGTAACGACCTTGCGGCTACGAGCTGTGTTAAAAAAGTACCAGGCGATGACCTCGGCGTCATTGGTGCCTTCGCTGGCTAATTTGAGATATATACGTAATAACGTTCCCCGTGCAACCCCCTGTTCCAATCCCTGGCGCAGTCGTTCCTCCGGTGGGCGAGGATCGCCCCGGCGGCGCAGACCGCGCAGAAGCGTACGATCTGCCTGCAACTCGCGGTCGCTGACGCAGCGCGGGTTGCCCTGTTTTTGTGCCAGCAGCCAGAAGAGGTGGAGCGTCACCTTCAGTTCGGCGCTATCCTCAATCTCCGGCAGCAGTCGCGTAAAGAAGATCTCTGGTACTGGCACGTATGGATTGCTTCTCCCTGAAGGGAAGCCGGTAAAAGCCGTCACAGCGTCCCTCCCTCTATTCTTCGGCTGGCGGTGAGACTTCCAGGTCGCTAAAGCGTGTCTGGCTGGACTGGAAGAAGAGACTGACTTCGCCAACCGGTCCATTGCGATGTTTTGCTATGATGATATCTGCAATATTTTTACGTTCAGTATCGGGATTGTACACTTCATCTCGATAAATGAACATAACTATATCCGAATCTTGTTCAATACTGTTGTGCAGAACTATATTTTCTGCGACAAAATTGTGCAATTTTTCTACTGTTAAATCATACACTTCTACTTCACCATCAGGTTCGATTGAGACGATTTCGTCCCAGCCTACCTCGCCCATGCTGTTCTGTGTTGCGTTGGGCAGATTGAGCGGCAGCGCGATCCGCTCGTTTTGTACCAGCTCGTCCAGGCGCTTCCAGCCGTGAATGGTCAGGAATTTGTGATTGGCGGTGGCGCGAACCGAGCGGCCCAGGCGCGTTGTGAGCTTATAGACCGGTTTGCGGCCTGTCGAGAAGGCGTTGCTCACCTCGCATGGCTCAAGCTGCCAGGTTGTTGTATTGAGCGCCAGCACGCGGAAGCCGCTCTTGCCCACCAGTTCTGCTATCGGTCGATAGATGCCCTCATCTGGCAGGTACACCGGCGTTTCGGCGGCCAGGCAGCCAGATTCGCGCAGGTCGGAGAGCTGTGGCACCTTTGATTGACGGCTCTCAACGGTACGTGAAAGCTGGGCCAGGGCTAAGACCGGCACGTTCAGTTCGCGGGCCAGTCCTTTGAGGCTGCGGCTGATCTCGGAAACCTCCTGCACGCGGTTCTCGTTGCGCTTGCCGCCCATGTCGGATTGCATAAGCTGGAGGTAATCCACGATGATCATATCGACGCCATGCTCAGAGACCAGACGCCGGGCCTTGCTGCGCATCTCCATTGTCGAGATACCGGCGGTATCGTCGATCCAGATGTTGGCCTCGGAGAGCCTGCCCATCGATGTGATGATGCGCTCCCACTCATCGTCCTCGATCCAGCCAGTGCGAAGCCGTTGCTGGTCTACGCCTGCGTCCATTGAAAGAAAACGCTGAAGCAGTTGTTCTTTACTCATTTCCAGGCTGAAGACGGCCACCGAGCGTTTATGTTTGATGGTGGCGTTGTGCGCGAGGCTGAGCGCAAAGCTGGTTTTGCCAACGGCGGGACGGGCGGCAAGAATGATCAGATCGGAGCGTTGCAGGCCGCCGGTGAGCCGGTCGAGATCGGTAAAGCCGGTGGGTACGCCAACAATGCTGCCGCGTCGCTCGTGGAGCGCCTCCAACTTGTCCATATAGTCAGAGACCAGCTCGCGCAACGCCGAGAAGTCGGAGCGGGCATGGTTCTGGCTGATCTCAAAAATCAATTGCTCAGCTTTGTCCAGTGCAACCTCGGCATCGTTTTCTTCATAGGCAACGGCGGCAATCTGTCCGGCGGCATGGATCAGGCGGCGCAGAATAGCCGTACGCTCCACGATGCGACCATAATATTCGACGTTGCCGCTGGTTGGCACCTGATTGATGAGAGAAGTAATATAGCCAGCCCCGCCAACCAGATCGAGCTTATTGTGGCGGGCCAGTTCGTCGCAAATAGTGATAAAGTCGGCTGGCTCGTGTTGTTCAAATAGATGAAGCACAGCCTCAAAGATAGTACGGTGAGCATCGCGATAGAAATCCTCCGCATGGAGAAAATCCGCCACTTGGTTAATTGCTTCTGGATCGATAATGATACTGCCAAGCACGCCGCACTCGGCCTCTATATTTTGTGGTAGCAGTTTTTCCACGTCTCCGGCTCTCCCAGCATCTACAAAATAAACATATCGCTTTGCCCGAACAGGCATAAGAAAGACCCTGTGATAAAACGTCCGTGTATTTACAGCACAAGGTCAACGAAGGCACCTGTACCAGCACATGGTACGTCGGTGCAAGGGATCGACCACCTGTGGGGTGATCAGATAGCGAAATGATATGAGATTTTCCTACAGAGCAATCTTGTGGCATTTGCATTATAACATACTATTGGCACATACGTTCGTGGACAGATGTTCTATTGTTGCCGCAACGTAGAATGCAAAGCCGCGCCATGAAAACTCGTGTGCAGAAAGTGTAACCAATCTTGGGCGGGAAAGCAAATGGGAGAATGGTCGAGGTAATGTGGATATGTGGATAGAATAGGGGGAAAAATACCGTACTATAGGACAGAAAATCGACTTATCCCCAACTTTTCCACCATGATCGCCGAGTTATCCCGGTTATCCACAAAGTTATCCACCGGGTTATCCACCAAAATTCGTGGAATTGTGGATAACCTCGTGGCAAGATTGGCGCGACAAGGGGGGAATCATGGGCTATCTCTGGCGCGAAAAGTGGCTTTTTCTGTTCATAAGTGTACACTTTTAAAAATAGCTATTGGGGGAAGAAGTAGAAAGGGGAAGCAATATACATGATGTAATTATTTCTCCTCTAAGGAAGGAATTATATATGCGATTCGTTGAGCTACCAGAGCCTGTTAAACGCATTCTCTTCCTTGTTGTGATTATAGTCGGGGTAATCATGGTCATAAGCGTGGGGATAAGCAGCCTGGCTGGTTCCTCACAGGCAACGCCGACGCAGCACAAAACGGCTTCCCCAGCTGAGCCGCAGAATATCTCGCCTTTGCTCTTTGGCACGAACCTGGATTTTGCAGCCAGTACCCAGCAAGTGCTGCCCCCGGCCCAGGTGAGCACACTTTTGCAGAGCATGCATCTGCAAATTGTGCGTGTCGCTCTGCCAGAAAATCCGTCGTCTGCGGCTGTCAAAAGTATTGCTCAGTACGTGCAGAGTCTCAAGACCGTGCCACTGATCTCGCTGCATGGGCCGCTCTATCCACATGCACAGGCCGACAATACGCTGGTTGTGCAGACGATGCAACAGGTCTTTGGCAAAGCGACGGTCTATTATGAGTATGGCGATGAGGAGGATGCGCTTGGAATCACTGCCGATCAATACACCGCCGCCTGGAATGCCAATGTGACGCAATTGAAGCACCTCGCGCCGACGGCTCACTTTATCGGGCCGGTAACGTATCGCTATGATCCCGATTATCTGCGTGCCTTTCTGCAAAAAGCACAGCCACGGCCCGACGAGGTGAGCTGGCACGAGTTCGCCTGTGATGGAGCCTGGAGCAAGCAGCAGTGCATCAACGGGATTAGCGATTGGAGCGGCCATATGAACTCCGCTCGGGCTATGATGAAGCCGCTTTTGGGGACGCCGCTACCGATCATGATTACCGAATGGAACTATGCCGCCAATGCTCGTAACAATGACGGCAAGAGCACTGATACGACATTTTTGAGCAACTGGACAAAGGCCGCTTTGCAGATGTTTGCAGTCAATCAGGTCTTTGCCTCGATGCAATATTCGGGGATCAAAAGCTCGGCTCCGTTGATCAACACGACCAACCAACTGACGATCCAGGGGCAGATTATGCGCACGCTTTACGAGCAGTTCTTTGCTCATGGGGCATCGTCTGGATCAACGCCAACGGCCACGCCAACAGCAACAGCCACGTCAACAGAGACGCCGGCGGCAACCGCGACGACTCCTACCGACACGCCGATTGCTGCGCCAACCAGCCCGGTGAGTGGGACGTTGCCCGGTTCGCCTGTGCTTGTCCCACCGACGGCCACACCAACTTCGCTATTACCGACGACTACGCCGACACCGGTGCCACCAACGGCCACGCCTGTTCCACCAACACCGACGCCAACAGCTACGCCCGTCCCACCAACACCGACGCCGAAGCCAACACCAACGCCCAAACCAAAGCCGACGCCAACCCCTAAACCTGTTTGTCCGGCAACGATTCAATCGGGCAGTAAGGGTTCGTTGGTAAAGACGTTGCAGCAGGACTTGAATAGTCGTGGGATCAAGGGCCAGGATGGCAAAGCGCTGTCTGTTGACGGCGAGTTCGGGTCGAATACGCTGTACGCGGTGAAGAGCTGGCAGAAGCGTGCAGGTATTGGGGTAGATGGCTCTGTTGGTCCGCAGACCTGGCATTCGCTGGGCCACTGCTAAGAGCTGCTATACTACTTGCAGGTTCACCATACATACAGGAAATGGAGCCTCTGCCGCGAGGCTCCATTTTGTCTCGTTGGAAACATATGAGGAGGAAGCTTATGCCTGATACAGATTATCTCCTGGCCCCGATTGGCTTTCTGCGCTCGTCTCTCAAGGAGCGTAAGGAGGCGCCGAAGCAAGGCGGAGAAGGCGCACCCGACGCGTGGGTGGAGATAAACATGGAGCTTGTGGAGGGGCTTGAGGGTATTGAGGTAGGCGATAATATCATTGTAATTACCTGGTTTCATCGGTCCCGGCGCGATATCTTGCAAACACATCCTCGTAACGATGTGCATATACCGCTGGCAGGCGTTTTTGCCACACGTTCTCCTGATCGACCGAATCCGCTTGGCCTGCATCGGGTAACGGTACTGGAAATCGTGGGGAACAGGCTAAAAGTGGGGCCGATCGAGGCGATCGATGGGACGCCAATCGTTGATATCAAGCCCGTATTGCCACAGTCAGCGGACTCATAATATACAGCTTGTACCCGGGAAGCTCATCCGAAATTGGATGAGCTTATTTTATTGCTGAGAGAGGTTCTGCTGGTCAATTCGCGGTCAGTTTTCAGGCTGTTTTGTAAAGGGCAGGGGGTGTTAGCTGGCCCGGGGAGTGCTGTGAGGCGTAGCGGGGCGGACCTCTTGCCAAGCGTATAACATGTACTGTATTATAGCATGAGAATTACACGGGTTCATTCTGGTCGTGTAAGAAAGATTAAGGAGCATCTATAAGAACCCATGCCAAAGACGAAGAAACGTGCTGCCAACAAGCGTGCAGCGAGAATTGCCAGAGCGCATTCCACCCAGTTATCACAACTGGAGGTGAAAAAAGAACAACCGCAACAGCGACGCCCGGTAGGTTACAAGCCACCGGCTCGTGGTATAGCGCGTTATCCCTGGGCGACGGCACTGACCATTGCTCTGATAGCCCTGGGTGTGTATCTGCTTTATGCCAATCATATCGGCCCATTTGCCCTGCCTCCCACGCCTCATAAGAACACGCAAGTGCAGGTGCAACAGACGGCAACCGCGATTGCCAAACCTGCTCAGGCGACCGCCACAGCGGTGACGGCGGCGATGCCAGCGGATCAGACAAAGGCGATTGCAGGTTCTCCCTGTCTGAACCCGGATATCATCAAAAAGATTACCGACACCTCTCCAGCGCCAAATGCTGCTCAGAGCGCACAGATTAATCGCACTTATAAAGAAGCACCCGCTATGACGATCGATACCGCTAAAAGCTATTGTGCCGGCATCAATACAGATCGTGGTTTGATCGTCGTCGAATTGAAGCCGCAGTGGGCGCCAAAAACCGTCAATAACTTTGTCTATCTGGCACAGAACAAGTTCTATGATGGCCTGGTCTTTCATCGCGTTGTTCCTAATTTGCACATCATTCAAGGTGGAGACCCCAAAGGCAACGGTTCTGGTGGTCCTGGCTACCAGTTTGCCGACGAGAAGGTGCAGAGCGATTATCTGGCTGGCACCCTGGCGATGGCGAACAGTGGAGCCAACACCAACGGCAGTCAGTTCTTTATTAATCTGGCCGACAACAGCAAAGAGTTCCAGAAGAACTATAACCTCTTTGGTCAGATAGTGAAGGGCCTGGACGTTGCAACGATGATTCAGGGACCGGACCCCGATGATGCCGCGAGAAAGAATATCACGCCCGACAAGATGAATCATGTCGTAGTGGTTCCGGCGTCGTAAAATAGAAACGTATAGTATAATGACACAATGCACTGGTCAATACAGTGCATTGTTTTTTGAGGCAAAGGAGAAGTAGATTCATGGCAAAGCAATATAGCAGTGCTCCAGCGATGGTGATTGATCCCAAGAAGCAGTATCGCGCGATCTTCCACACATCCAGAGGCGATATCACGATTCAGTTGTTCACGGAGCAGGCACCGAAGACCGTTAATAATTTTGTTTTCCTCGCTCGCGACGGCTTCTACAACAACACAACATTCCACCGCGTCATTCACGGCTTCATGGTTCAGGGTGGCGACCCCACAGGGACCGGACGTGGTGGCCCTGGCTACCAGTTTGCCGACGAGCAGAGCGCCCTGACCATCAAGCACGATAAGCCTGGCATTTTGTCGATGGCGAATGCGGGACGCAACACCAATGGTTCGCAGTTCTTCATTACGTATGGTCCCCAGCCCCATCTCAACGGC
>JAICIM010000469.1 GCA_025928885.1 Ktedonobacteraceae bacterium
GGGGCGCAATACAGTTCAAAGCCATCTTCGCCGGTGTAGCCGGTGCGCGAGATGAGGCAATTGACGCCATCGACCATGCCGGGGGCGCTGTGATAGTACTGAATAGCGGAGAGATCAACCTCCGTCAGTGGTTGCAAAATAGATTGGGCTGTCGGACCCTGGATGGCGAGCAGGGCCGTTGTATCCGATTGGTCAATGATGGTGAGATGCTGAAAATGCTGTGCCTGCCCCTGTATCCACTCCAGATCGTTGGCGATGTTGGCGGCGTTGACGACCAGCATGTAGTGATTCTCTGCAATGGAATAAATGAGCAGGTCGTCGATTGTGTTGCCGTTGGGCAGGCAGAGTTGGGTATAGAGTGCCTGATGGAGCGCGAGGCGTGAGACATCGTTGGGGACGAGGTATTGCAAGAAGGCCAGAGCATCGCTTCCCTCGACCTTAAACTCGCCCATATGGCTCACATCGAAGAGGCCAGCGTGTGTGCGCACGGCCTGATGCTCCTCGATAATGCCGCTATACTGTACGGGCATTTCCCAGCCGCCAAACTCCACGAGGCGTGCGCCGAGAGCGCGATGTTGCTCATAGAGAGGGGTACGTTTTAAAGAGGTGGTGGCGCTGTCATGTGTTGTCATACACAAACTCCCGTTTCCGTGGTAGCTCTGGTATAGCTTGCTGGCACCGTCTAACGTCTCTAGTGTACTCTCCTTTTGAGCGAATGGCAAGTTTGGAGCGGCGCACCTCATGCGAAGCTTATCGGATTGAGCTATATTACAATTTCTTCACAATGAGTGTCAAAAGAAACAAACATATGCATAGTATGATATACTCGCTATCACTGATGAGCATAGTAGAAATAGAATGCTCTATCAATAGCTGATGACGTGGGGGGATGCTTGCCACGAAGGGCAGCTTCACCAGCAATTTTGAACAGCCGCGAAAAAAGATCTCCAGGGACAGATTTTGTCCCAACCCGTATGCTATGCTTGGGCTAGAACGGTTGTTGAACTGAAACGAAAGGCCATTGTATGGAGGAAGCTTTCGGGGGAGAGGGTTCCACCAACGAGCGGGCAAAGCGCAGTACTGCGACGCCAAGTAAAAATAAGGCGAACAGGACTATGTTGCTGGCGATGATGCTCCAGGTGCTGGCACCGGGACGGCTCTCGTGGCAAGATATTCAAAAAATGCTCCCATCATTCTATGGAGAGAATCCGCACAAGGCTATCTATCGCGATATTGCCACATTAGCTGATAGAGTGGTGGAACAGCTACCAAAGCCGGATGATCCCTCTCTCGCCGAATGGTGCGTTGAACAGCAGCATCACCACAAGCTGGCAATCACCTATGACCGGCAGGCAAAAACGTTTGGTCTGGCTCAATCGGTCCTTTCAATCGAGATCAACGAAGATGAGGCGCGGGCATTTGTCGCCCTGCAAGAGGGATTTACGCCCGGAACGCCATATGCGGAGGCGGTGCAACACCTGTTGCGGCGCTGGGAATGGCTCTTCTCTGAAAAGAGTCGCCTGCTTGTTGCTCAGAAGCGTAAGCGGCAGGCGCGACCGGTACTGTTGCCGCTCTCGCCAGTGGTGGATTATCAGAAGCATCAGGAGACGATCTTGTTGCTCGATGCTGCATTGGAGCAGGGTGCTTATCTCTCCTTTGCCTACACTGCTCTGGTCCAGAACTGGGATGATGAGCCGCAGAGCTACGAACGCGTCGAGCCATATGAGCTGGAGTATCGCGACGGACACTGGTATTTCACCGCCTACCTGTTTGAGATGAATACCTTCCTCGATTTTCGCGTCGATCGTATGCATCCTGGCACGCTGCATCCACATAATGACCGCTTCTATCCGGGCAGCCGTCAGCGACCGCGCGTAAAGATTCGCTACTGGGTCTCGCCGATGCTGGCCCGGCATGGCAGCATAAGCGCACGCCTTCAGGAGCAACGCGTTGAATTTCTGGATGACGATCAGGGGGCGATCGTTGAAGGTTATGCGCGTTCGGTCTGGTGGGCCAGAAAGCTGTTGCTGGGCTATGGAGAACTGGTCAAGGCGCTGGACCCACCCGTATTGGTGCAGCAGATGCGGCAGACTGCTATTGCGATGCGGGGTTTATATGAAGATGAACAATAATCGCTTCATTCAGGACCTATGCGTGACCTTACAGCCTGACGAGCGGCTGTAATAAAAAGAGTTTTGAAAAGTGACAAAGTTGTCAAGGAGGTTGTAGCAGTGGAGAGCCTTCATTTACATATTGCGCCCGTGTTTTCGGCCTATCATCCCACTGAGCGAATAGGCGAGATGCGGTTGCAGCAACATCAGGTGGAGACGCTGGATGCGGTGCGAGATCCCGATGTTGATGTCGTGATCAATGTCGCTATGACTGGCGACGGCAAAAGTATTGCCGGGTACTTACCCTCTATTCGAGAGCAGCAACGTGCGGTCGTGATGTATCCCACTAATGAACTGATCCGCGATCAGTATGGTGCTTTGTTGCGGTATCAACAGGACTTGAATCTACGTCTGCCGCGCTTTGACACGATGTATGGCGACAAGATCACGCAATATATGCGGGAAAGCGAGACGGAGAAGCGTCTGGATGCCGTGCGCCGCATGCTCCAGCGCAACGGGCTGCTGCTGACCAACCCTGATATCATTCATTTGATTATGAGCTATCAATATGGCTGGGATTTTTTGCGCAAAGAGTTGCCGACCAGACTTGGCAGCAACTTCGACTACTTTCTCTTCGATGAATTCCACGTGTTCGCTGTTCCCCAGGTAATCTCGGTTGTCAATATGATGAACGTCCTGGGCGTCACCTATCACGATAAACCGTCAGAGCGCAAAAAGTTTGTCTTTCTCTCCGCTACACCGAGCAAGCTGTTTGATAGCTTGCTTGAGCGCAGTGGATTGCGGATCAGGAAGATTGAGGGGCGATATAGTTCTTCGGACGGGAACGGGACACATCGCCGAATCTTGCATGGATGCGATGTCGCGTTGCATGAGATCAGCCAGGAGGCGACGACTGAGACGTGGGTGAGAGAGCATATAGAGGAACTGCACCGCTTCTTTCTCAATCATCATGGACCGAAGGCCGCTATCCTCGTCTCTTCGCCCGCAACTGCCCGGCGACTGGTCAGGATGCTGAAGGACCATTTCGAGCCGCTCGGCATCACGGTTGGCGAGAATTCGGGCTTGACGCCTGATGCAGAGAGGCAGGCGTCGCTGCAAAAGCATATTCTTGTCGGCACCTCAACAGTTGATATCGGCATCGATTTTCATATCAACTTGCTGATCTTTGAGGCATTCAACGCTGGCAACTTTCTCCAACGCTTTGGTCGCCTGGGCCGCCACGACGGATTCCCCACCTATCAGGCTCACGCGCTGGTGCCACGCTTTGTGCTTGAGCGCCTCGCCACCACGTTTGCCACTGAACATGAGCTAGAGCGTGAGCGCTTCAATGAGGCGATTCGTGAGGCATTTCCCACTGAGCAAGAGTTCGCCGGTTATACAAAAATCTGGGGAAAGGTCCAGGCTGCCCATGTTCTCATTGAATTGGAGAAACAAAAGGGGCGAGATGAGAATCGCGCGTTTAGTCAGGCTTTAACCGAACAATATGATAGGGTCTATGGCACATCAGAGAAGCCAGCGATGCACCGTGCTCAAAAGACGTACTGGCGATTAAGCAAACAGCGTCCCGAAGTCCTACAAGAACTGCTCAGCTTTCGCGGGCAGAGTCCGCTGGAATGTGGTGTGTGGGATACCACCGTTAAAGACCTGCATCCAGATGGTCACTTGCTTACCTATGATCTCTTCTTCTTGCTGGCACATACCGGGTTTGAAGTCGTTGAAGAGGAAGAGTTTTTGCGAGAGGTGAGGAGGCGCGGATTGGAAGAGAAAGATTTTCGCGGCAAGCTGCTCTATCTCAAGGTGTTTGAGTACGTTGCGGAGCGACAGGGGTTGGTGCTTGGTTTGCCTATCAATTTCATCGAATATGCTCAGGCACTCCATCAGGTTCAGGTGCTCAACTGCTTTGCTGTGCGTGAACCACGTCCCGTCTGGCTTGATAGAGTGAACAAGAAGTTGAAGCAATTGAAGCTAGTTTGCATCATCAGCGATATGAAGCGGACGGAAATGAAGCAGCGGTTGCACCTGGGAGCGGTGTTCCCCGTCTACCGGTTGCGCGACAGTTTCGAGCACGAATATTCGATCGCCTTTGGGCAGGAGGCGCTTTTGCTCGACTCCATCCTCGCGTTCCGTAAACCCAAAGGCGATGCATCCATTATGGCTTGATGCTGCTTACTCTATTCTTAATAGATATAAAAGGAGTAATGATGTTTTTTCTGCAATTTTTGCGCGACAAGATACAGCCGGGCGATGAGGTGACGCGCTCGTTTGTCGAACATATGTTGCCCCGGCTGATGGAACAGTATGCGGACGTATCGGCGAAAGGGGGCGATCATAGCAAGTATCAGCAACTCAGCGCGGAGGTCAGGCGCAAATTTGAGGCCAAAGACGATCAGAGCATGGTCAGTCACCTGCTCAACGGCATCTTTCCAACGCTACGCCTGATGAAGCTTCTCGATGATGAAAAGCTGAGTGAGCAGCCATTTTCAGATATTGAGCGCCAGGTCTATATCCTCTCGTACCTCATGCATGATGTGGATAAAATCATGTATCATGACGAGGGTTTGGACGGAGATGAGCGGAAGATAGACACCGCGACGCGAGAGGCTATTGAGAGGACCATCGAGAAGATTCGCGGTTATCTTGAACGTTGTGACGTGGCCGACTTCTTCCCCGATTACGCTGAATATCTGGAAGATATTACCTATCTGGTCGTCAACACGCAACAGCAATATGGTACGCATCTCAGTACGTATCTGTGGCGTTTTCGCTTGCGGGAGCGGCGCGTGCTGGCGTTGCGCGACCTCTGCACGTATTCGGATCAGATCGCCTATCTCGTGCAGTCTCCCTCAGCGATTCTACTGGAACGGGAAACACACACGCTCAGGAGAATCCTGCAAGATGTGAGCAGAGATGAACTGGTCTTCACCTATCATCAGTTGCGCGAAGTACGGGGGCTGCTGACCAACGTCATCAATAGCGGCCTGATCTCGCTCTTTACTGAGAAGCGTGAGGGCATCTGGCCCTATCTTTTCTTTTCCGATGGCGTGGTCTATATTCAGCGCAAATCGCTCAAGTTCTCGCTCACGACTGAACAGATTGTGGAGCAGGTGCGCGAGAAGCTGCGGGAGCTGTGTGCGGGTGTGATTAAAAGTCAGGCTCCCGGCTTCAAGTTCAGCATTCAGGGCATCGCCAAGCATCCAGGCTACTACTACGAGTTCCTCTCACTGGAAGAGTACGCCGCCCTGTTGGTGGATTTCACTATTCAGCGCACCACCAATGATATTACGCAGATCCCAATGGGCAAGCTGCGACAGATGCAGGCGCGAGGCGAGATTGCGGCTAATCTCCCCCTGGAATTTGAGACAGATAAGCAGACCGGCATGCTTAGCCGCTTCTATTCGGTAATCTTTACGACGCTCCTGGGCAGCTTTGATAAGAAGCAGGCTGCGCTACGAGAGCGGGTAGAGCAAGCGATGGTGAAGCAGCTTGAGTTGTCGCCTTATTGGGAGCAGGGGAAGACCATTCCTGGCAAGGGTGGCGTGGAGTA
>JAICIM010000403.1 GCA_025928885.1 Ktedonobacteraceae bacterium
AACAGCGAATAATCGACGCCCAGGCCAAGCCCAAAGAGCGTGGTGATATTAAGTACGAAGATGGACAGATCAGTAAAGTGGCCGAACCAGAATACCAGGGCCAGCGAGACAACCACCGCACAGCCACCAACCAGCGCTGGTAGAATCGAGGCCACCACCGAACGAAAGACAAACAACAACGCAATAATGGCGAACGGGAAGGCCAGCAACTCCGCGCGGCGCAAATCACGCTCACTCACCCGCTGAATATCTTCATAAAAGACGGGGCCACCGCCAATATGAAATTGCAGGTCGGGCGTTTTCTGCAAGCGCTGCTCCATTTCTGGCAACTGCTTGGGCGCATTATCTGAATCAGATTTCAGCAAGACATTGACATAAGCAGCCTTGCGGTCGAGCGAGATCTGGCGCGGATTATCCGCAAAGGTGACGATCTGAGCAACCTCCGGCCAGCTACGCAAACCGGAAAGCGACTGTGCGGCCTGCTGCTGGAACTGCGGATCATCCACGCTATATTTTTGGCTGGTAAAAATGACCTGAACAATAGTTTGATTGACGTGGAGCTTTTGCACCAGCGTATCAATCGCGCGTTGCGACTCGGCATCGGGGCTGACAAAGCCGCCCGAACGCAACACCTGACTCGCCTGGGGCGCAAAAGGCAAGGCAACGACTCCGGCAATCATCCACAACGCCACAATCCACCAGCGATACCGCGTTGCCAGCTTGCCAATACGGTAGAACATGCGCAAGCCTTTCTCTTCTCAAATGTATCCTGTTTGTTATCCCAACAAAAATCATAGCATGGAATGACCACTCCATCCAGGAAAGAAGAAACAGGCCAGCGAATCAGCGTACAGGCGGCTCTATTGCATCAGGGGTAGGATCACTATGACGAGGAGCTATCCTGGCAAACAAAGACGGTAATTTCTGGACTACAATTCAAACGAATTTGCGGCGACATCATCCCCAGGCCGCGATTCGTATAATGCAGCATTCCATCCAGATGATACAGCCCTGCCTGATAGCGCTTGCCCATGCTCGGCAACCGCAACGCTCCATATCCTGGGAGGCGGACCTGCCCACCGTGTGTATGCCCGGAGAGTTGGAGGGCGATCCGTTGCGTTGTCTTCGCGATATCGGCAAAATCGGGTTCATGCACGAGCAAAATAGCGGCCCCGGTTGTTGGAAGCCCCTTGACCAGCGAAAAAAGCACCTCTTTTCGCCCATCAAGCGGAAGGCGATAATGTGCGGTGCTCCCCCACAGATCATCCAGCCCGATCAGATGCAGCATCCCACCATCACGAGAGATAGTATGCACGCGATCTTTCAACTCTTGAATGCCGTAAGAGTGCAGCAGCGCACGTATCACAGCGGGATCACCAACATAGTCGCGATTGCCTAAGATCGCAAAGACGCCATCGTGTGCCTGTAGCTCTTTCAGGGTAGCCAGCGTTTTCTCCATACCTTTGTGCTGATAGGTGACAAAATCGCCCGTTATCAGCACGAGATCGGGGTGTTGCTCATTCGCAATCTGGACAATATGCGCGAGGCGTGAGGCGTCCATCCAGGTCGTATCAGCATGAATATCGCTCAGTTGCAGGATACGATAGCCACGAAACGGTACATCCAGGTGCGCCAGATTGACAGGAAGCGTCACCACCTCCAGTTCGGCGGGTTCAATTTTTGTACCATACCACACAGAGCTACCACCCAGAACAGTTACTCCAACACTGCTCGCCCCTACACATTTCAGAAACGTCCGACGTTTTATATGCATAAAATTTGCTAATCCTCATCATCCAAAAATTCACGTCTCTCTGCTGAGAAAAGAGGCTGCGGAGGAAGTTTCGCTCCCCACCAGGAGCAGAACAGTTTGCAGGCCACACATTTTCGCTATGATGTTCTCAAGAGAAAGTTCAAATCAAAATACGCTTCATAGCAGAGATAGTTGTAGATACCCCTCTTTCGGCTCATCGTGAACAGATCGTTGCAACCATTCTCGTTATTGTGGGTCTTGTGCCAGCATAATATAATAGGTACACCCAACTGTATGCAGGTCTCAGCTTATATTGTCAAGGATAGCACAGCTTTTAGAACATCTAAAGCTGAGACTGACCTATTCCTGCAAAGCCGAACACATGCGTATTGTCTTTGCAGAGTTCCTGCTCTCTGCCAGCGAGCACCGTTGCTCTGGCATACATAAGAAAGCAGATATACGTCCATGAAGGAGTTTTTTATGGCGAAACAGACCGCAGTCAAAAAAGACACTGCACAGAACCGGGAGCCATTCAAAGTCATCACTGTCAATCGGCAAGCATACCACGATTATACGGTTGAACGGACGGTGGAGGCGGGTATCTCGCTGGTTGGCACCGAGATCAAATCTATTCGCGAGGGTAAGGTCAATTTACGCTCCTCCTATGCCATCATCCGCAACGGCGAAGTGTGGTTAGAAAACGCGCATATCGCTGCATACGAGCATGGGAATCGCTTCAATCATGAACCGGTGCGCCCCCGCAAATTATTATTGCACAAACGAGAAATCAGCCAGCTCGCAGGCAGAATTGCCACCAAAGGCTTGACACTCATTCCTCTCAAGCTCTATCTCAAAGGAGGCAGGGCGAAGATTGAGCTGGGCCTCTGTCGTGGTAAAAAGCTCTATGATAAGCGCGATGCGTTGATCGAACGCGATGTCAAGCGCGATATCGAGCGCATCGTTCGCCAGCGTGGATAAACAACACTTTTTCAGGAGGTTTTGCCCATGAGCATTTTAGGATTACATCACGCGCAAATCACCATTCCCAAAGGGGCCGAAGAGCAGGGCCGCCATTTCTATTGTGAAGTCCTGGGACTACCAGAGATAGCCAAACCTGAATCGTTACAGGGCAGGGGCGGCTTCTGGTTACAGGTGGGGGATCGCCAGGTACACGTGGGTACTGAAGATGGCGTGGATCGCAAGGCCAGCAAAGCGCATCTCGCCTATCAGGTCACTGATATTACTGACTGGCAAGAGAAGCTTCAGGCGGCAGGTATCAAGATGCTGGATTCAGTCCCCATCCCTGACTATCGCCGCTTTGAGGCTCGCGATCCCTTTGGCAATCGCATCGAATTTATCCAGGCTGAATAACGTGTTCAGGCAAAGCGAGGACGCTCCTGTTTGAAAAGCCAGAGCAACGAAACTAATGCCACAGCGGCAAGTATCGCTGTCAGATAGATCAGCCCATCAAAGCCAAAATCGCGTGCAAAGACTCCACCCAGGCCGTTGCCCAACATCTGCCCCAGGCCCAGAAACACCGAGTACAGCCCCATCAACAGGCCGCGATCTTTCGCCGCATCCTCCGAAATATCCGCCAGATACGATAGCGCGGAGGGTGCAAAACTCGTCTCGGCAAAGATCCCCAGCAAAAGCAGAGGTATCCACACATACAGCCATCCCCCATCAACGTGATTCATCCCAAAGAGGGCCACGCCCGCAATATACACGCCAGCAACCGAGAGCAACATGAGGCGCAAACGCGGGACTTTATTGAGGAAAAACGCCCAGAACAGCAGGCACACGCCAAAGAAGAGGACAAAGCCACCCAGTATCAGGCTCAGGCGATGGCCTCCACCCACTCCGCTCAGGCTTCCCATCAAGAGTTGCTGGGGACGATGCAGCGGCGAGGAGAGAATAAAGGTGATTTGCGAGCTGAACCAGACGCCAAGCAAAGCGCTGATGCAGAGCCACGCCGGGATAAAGATAAAGAGCCGTGGCGTGCGTAAAATATGTAGATAACGCGTCAGCACGACGCGCGTACCACCATGATCAACAATCTGAGCCACTTTAGGGGCAAGCGCCATACATACACTGGCGATAACATAGAACAGCGCCAGCAAGAAGAAGGAGTAGCGCTTGAAATGGTCCCAGGCGAAACCGCCAAGCACCGTTCCAGCCGCAATGCCACCCGTTGTGACCAGCTCGTAAAAGCTCATAACACGCATGCGTTGGCTCTGATCGTGCATCGTGAAATCGGCAAGATAACCCAGCACGGCAGGCGTCGTCATGGCCCCGGAGATGCCAGCCAGCACCTGGAGGGATAACAGATAGGGCAGAGGATTGAGCACAGGAGTAAAAAAGAAGAGGGCGGCGTGGATCAGGCCAAAGACGGGGCCAATGATCATGAAGCGGCGGCGTCCCCAGCGATCACCCAATCCACCCATAAACAGGGCGAGAGAGAGTTCAGCAACATAAAACGCTACGGGGAGCAGGCCCACCTGCACGTTCGTAATGACATGAGCAGTAGACGCAGCAAAATGGGCCAGGAAGAGACCAAGAATGACAGTACTGGCCCCAGAGCTTGCCCGTAAAATCAATGTCCCAATCAACAAAGGAGTAATGGAACGTCGAAACATTGTGATCGACACTTATTCCCTGGCTTCATTCCGGGCTTTGCGTTGATAGTACCATGTGAGCAGAGCGATGATACATCCAGCAAGGATTAGAATAACCGCCAGCATCACCAGCACCATCAACCAGCCCCGAAACCCTTTATCATCAGCCGCGACCGCATACAACGATAGCAACATCATCATTAGCATACTCTACAGTTGCTCCATTTCTGTCTCATTTCCACAAATATGTTACTACGTTAATAGAACCAACATATACAATAAAAAGTAACAACTCTTTCCCTGACACAATCTTTCTATAAAGAGAGCACGGTGAGCAGGCCCACCGCGCTCCAAATTGCTACCCCATGTTACTAAGAATGGCACCTTTTATCCAGCAGTGGCACACTGCGTTTCCTGCTCCATCACGGTATAACCTGGATGCAAGACTTTTTCATAGACATGGTACTGCCGAGCCACATACATGCCAGTACGCCTCGCCAACGGCGTCGCACCCATCAAATTCTGAGCGTCAACGACCAGATCAACCCTGACCTTGCCTTTCTCATTTCCACCATGCGCTTCGGGTGAAACCACTTCATCCATATCAATCACTAAACGCCAGAAATGACGTGCCTGTGCATAGCGCTCACGTTCCAACAGACATTGAGCCACCTGATTGAAGCTGCTGATGGCAATGCTCAGCATGACAGGTTGCTCCGACTGAAGCCGACGAACCAACTGACGCGCCCGTTCTTCTATCAGCCAGATCAACAACGTCCCGATACCACGACCGCGATAATCGGGATGGACATAAATCGCAAAGCTCAACTGCTCTTCTTCGTTTGGCCGCACATCGCCGTAGCCAACGATCTGCCCGGCACGTGTAACAATAACCCAGGCATCCGTTTTCAAATCGAAGCCCGAAGCCTGCCAGTTTTTTTGTACGTCCTCCTCCATTGGATCTGCGATCCCAAACTCGGCGGCATCGCATTGGGCCATTAATGCTGTTACAGTTGACACATCTCCCATACGTGGAGACCGTGCCGATAGATTATGTAGACGTACGATCATAAACGTCTTCTCCATTCTTCCCCAGGACACTATGGGGTAGTACATAATGCCCTTTTTATATGTATGGAGAAAGAGACAGGCAGGGACAAGCCATGTTTCTATACTTCTACAGATTGTGTACTTAGCTCTCTCCCCGCTCGTAATTCCTTCTCGTATCGTATATTGTCTTTCACGATATGCATGCCTGCACGCTCATATAAACGTGTTGCCCCGGTTAAACTTTGCGCATCAACTCCGAGGTAGACGCTCTGCACGCCCCTCCGATAGAACTCGGCAAAAGCGTGATGCAACAGGGCCAATCCGATCCCTTTGCGCCGCCAGGCACGTCGTACTCCCAATACATGCACCCAGCCACCCATCTCCTTTTCATCGTGACAGATAGCAAATCCGGCAATCTGATCGCCGTCCATCGCCAGGAAATAGAGGGAGGGATCAAAATTTTCGCGTTTGACCGTCCAGCGTTCCCATTCCTCAAATGGGCTGGAAATGTGTCCCCAGTGATCCTTAAACGCTTCTTCATCGGCCTCAAAAAGCGCTCGCTCCATCCCCGGAGCCATCATCTGAAGCGTTAGACCCTCAGCCCATTGAGTCGCTGGAGTCGTTCCATCCAGATCAATTCCCATGCGCCAGAAATGTCTGACTGGCTGAAAACCGTTATTTTCCAGCAAACTCCGCGTCGCCTGATCGTTGCTGCTGACACCGGTTCCTAGCGAGACGCGTGCGTCGGGAGCAGCAAGTGGAATATACTGGCGAGAGCGCTCCTCAGCCACATGCAGCAGATACGTACCAATACCTCGCCCCTGATAGTCAGGATGGACAAAACCATACATATATGCCTTCACATACTGCCGCTGACCCACATCCAGAGTTCCAACATACTCCCCATCCGGGGAAAGAACCACACGAGTATCAGTCTCAAAGTGGAGATCAGGCGCTTGCCAGGCCATCCGCACCTCATCCAACGACGTTTCAGCTTTGCCTTCCACCGCTATTTCACAGGTATTAATCAGGCGGGCAACGGCCTCAAGATCTTCCATGCTGGAAGGCCGCGTAGTAAACCCACGCGGTAACAACTCATTTAACATCATATATGGTATGACTCCTTTCAGAAAAAAATGTCTATAAGAATTTCATATTTACAACTAACC
>JAICIM010000084.1 GCA_025928885.1 Ktedonobacteraceae bacterium
ATAAACTCTGCACGCTCCATCTGCGTCGCTTTGCGCTTGATCGTCTTCTCAACAAAACGCTCGGTGGGCAGACCGTTATCGTCAAAGCCCATCGGGTAGAAGACCCGTTCACCGCGCATACGATGGAAACGCGCAATAACATCGGTTTGAGTGAAAGAGAAGCAATGGCCGATGTGTAGCTCGCCAGAAACGGTAGGAGGTGGGGTATCGATGGTGTAAATGGGACCGGAGCCGTTGGGATCAAATGCATAGAGAGCGGTGTCGGCCCACTGACGAGCCAGGGTTGGCTCAACCTCGCGGAAGTTATACCGGTTGGGCAACATAGGATGGTACTCCTTTTTGGATACTAACAACTGTTGCGCCACCGTCATACAAGGACGAGGGCAGCGCGTACTCGTGGTACCACCTTGTTTCGATAGCCGACTCGCCCAACCTTTGGAGCCTGACTATCCTCTTGTAGCGATAACGGACTACACCGGAACAGCTTAGCGCGATCTGCCTCAGCCATTCGACTCACGAGCCACGTTCAAAGATCGCAACCGAAGGAGGCTCGCACCCGGTGGCCTCCACTCTCTGACAGTCCGATTTCTTTTACTCCGCTCGTTCCAGGTCTTTTGCGTTATGTACCAATAATAGTATCCATTTCTTTGCGGCCTGTCAAGTGCTGAAGAGAGAGGAAATAGTAGAGGATATACAGGCGGCATCACGTTGCTACAGCGTCAGGAGTACGTTATAATGGAAAGAACGATGTTATCAATCGACGTATTTTGTATGGAGAGGGCCAAGATCTTATGGAGAAAGCTATTCCAGTCGCAACTCCAGAGCAGCACAACGGCGAAGAGCAAAGAGGCAACGGGGTAATGGAGGCGCACCAGAAGGAGATACAGGGAGAAATCCTGGAGTTGCCATTATTGCCTATCCGTAATACCGTCCTCATTCCTAATGCCGTCGTTCCGCTTCTGGTTGGGCGCGACGCATCGATTAAAGCCGTAGAAAATGCGATTAACTCCGACCATCTTTTATTTGCCGCCACCCAACTCAACGAGAAAGAGGAAGATCCCGCTCCCGAAGGGGTCTATGAGATAGGGGTCGAGGGCTATATTGATCGCATCCTGAAAATGCCCGATGGCACCATCAGTATCCTGATGCGAGGACAGCGCCGCTTACGCCGTCTCGCCGCACTCCAGGCCACCCCCTATATTCGTGTGCAGGCGGAGGTCCTCTCGGAAGAGGCCACTCCCTCCCTGGCATTAGAGGCGCTGAGGCGAGCGGTGCTGGCCCTCTTTGAAAAATGTGTCAGGTTGAGCAACACCCTCTCAGAAGAGGCATATATTACCGCCATGAACATCGACCAGCCGGGCTTCATGGCCGACTTCATCGTCTCCTCGCTGGACCTTTCAGTGAAAGCCCGGCAGCAAATCCTGGAGGCGCTGAATGTCGAACAACGCCTGCAACAGGTCAGCATTCTGCTCTCCCAGGAACTGGACATTCTAGAGCTAGAAAATCACATCCATAGTCAGGTGCAGCAGGAGGTGGACAAAACCCAGCGCGAATACTTCCTGCGCGAACAGCTCAAGGCCATTCAGCATGAGTTGGGCGAGGGCGATCCAACGATTCGTGAGGGGCTGGAACTGAGCGAGAAGATCCAGGCCAGTGGCATGCCCGCAGAGGTCAAAGCACGAGCCAACAAAGAACTGGAGCGCCTCAATGCTCTCCCATCTATTGCCCCGGATGGTGGCGTGATCCGCACCTATCTTGACTGGCTGGTCAATCTGCCCTGGGATACCGCGACCCTCGATCGCCTGAACGTCAAAGAGGCCGCAGCTATTCTCGAAGAAAATCACTATGGGCTTGAGAAGATTAAAGAGCGCATCCTCGAATATATCGCCGTCCGTAAGCTCTCGAACAATATGCGTAGCCCCATCCTCTGCTTCGTCGGCCCGCCAGGGGTCGGCAAAACATCGCTGGGCCGCTCCATTGCACAGGCGCTGAACCGCAAGTTTGTGCGCCTCTCGTTGGGCGGCGTCCATGACGAGGCCGAGATTCGCGGCCACCGCCGTACCTATGTTGGTGCGCTCCCCGGTCGCATCCTGCAAACGATGAAGACGGCAAGCACGATCAACCCGCTTTTTGTGCTTGATGAGATCGATAAGATCGGGGCCGACTTTCGTGGTGACCCTTCCGCCGCCCTTTTAGAAGTGCTGGACCCGGAGCAGAACAGCGCATTCTCCGATCATTACCTTGAAGTACCTTATGACCTTTCACGCGTGATCTTCCTCACGACCGCCAACGTCCTGCACCCCATTCCGGCAGCGCTGCGTGATCGGCTGGAAATCATCGAGCTGCCCGGCTATACAGAAGCTGAAAAGCTGCATATCGCGCGACAATTTCTCATCGGCAAACAAATGCGCGAGCATGGCTTGAAAACGACGCGCTTCGAGATTACAGACGAGGCTGTGCAGCGCGTCATCCGCGAATACACCTATGAGGCGGGCGTGCGCAACCTGGAACGCGAACTGGCGACCATTATGCGCAAGGTTGCACGCAAAATTGCAGAGGGACGGCGCACCAAAACGCGGGTCACCGACGCAACAATACCCGAATATCTGGGGCCGCAGCGCCACTATTATGGAACGGCAGAGGAGACAGACGAGGCAGGCGTTGCAACTGGCGTTGCCTGGACAAGCGCCGGTGGCGACCTCATTACGGTTGAAGCAACGCTCATGAACGGGCGCGGCAACCTGACGCTGACCGGCCAGCTAGGCGAGGTGATGCGGGAATCGGCCCAGGCCGCGCTCTCCTATGCCCGCGCACGGGCGGAACAATTTGGGCTAGAAAATTGTTTCTATGAAAAGAACGATATTCATTTGCACCTGCCCGCCGGATCGATCCCAAAGGATGGCCCATCTGCCGGCATCACGATGGCAACCGCTTTAATCTCAGCACTGACCGGGCGGCCAACGCATCGCGATGTGGCTATGACTGGCGAGATCACGTTGCGGGGCCGCGTGCTACCGGTTGGCGGCATTAAAGAAAAAGTACTGGCAGCCCACCGAGCGGGCATCAAGACCTTTATCCTGCCCAAACACAACCAGAAAGATCTGGATGACGTCCCACAAGAAATCGTGAGTGCATTACGTTTTGTTCTGGTAGAGCGCATGGATGAAGTGTTGCCCATTGCCTTACACGCCGGAGCGGGATAAAATAGGGGTGTAGTCGATTTGAACGGAAGGAGCGAAGAGATGGATTTCTGTGGTCAATGTGGCTATCAACTAGCCCCCGAGGATACGCGCTGCCCACGCTGTGGAGCGGTTATAGAACCTGGCGAGCCATCAGCGACCGGCAATATGCATCCCAACGCTCCCACAGAGCAGGCACGTTCGTTTATTGCCAATCGGCCCGCGCCAACTTCAACGCAGGGATATACCAATCCACCAACGCAGCAGAACGAGATGCAGCAAAAACTGGTGTTGCGCCCCGGCTGGAACGGCGATAACTATTCGACAGCCGCCTCCTCCGATGCCACGAGCATGATGGACCAGCCCATGATGGGCAATGCGTACCCACAACAGAGCGCCACCAATTATCCTCCTGCGGGAGGCTATCCTCCCCAGACATACGGCGGTTTCGCGCAACCAAGCGGCAGGCTCTACAACAATACATCCGTTCCCAATGCCTATTCAGGCAGCAGCCCTTACCAGGGCATGCAGGAACCAGTGGCCCACACCTCCAGAGGACGATCTGCCGGTCTCGTGCTGATCCTGATCGGGCTACTTTTCATCCTTAGCTCGATCCTCCTGTTTATCCTCCAACACAACGGCGTCATTTAACAGAGGTGATGCCGCGCCCCTGCACCACTCAGCATGAGAAAAGAGGGTGCAAGGGTTCAACAAACATGCTACAATACAGACTATGAGTGAACTTTGCAATCAGATCGAACGCATCCAGAAACGTGTTCAGAAGACTATGGTGCATCTTTGACCTGGCTAACAAGGCCGGACAAATCCAAAAACTTGAAGACGAAAGCATGGCCGCTGATTTCTGGTCAGATAACCGGAAAGCACAAGCCCATATGCAGCGGCTCAACGCTTTACGAGAAGAGGTAACCACCTGGGAAGGGATTGCCACCCAACTCAACGACCTGCACGGACTAGCCGAACTGCTGGAAGAGGAGCCAGATGAAGAGATGCAGGCCGAAGTTGCGCAATCGTTAGAGCCGATCCAGGAGCAGATAAAAAAGCTTGAGTTTGCGTTGATGTTGAACGGGGAGCACGACGAGCATAACGCCATTCTCAGCATTCACGCTGGCAGCGGCGGCGTCGATGCGCAGGACTGGGCAGAGATCCTGCTGCGGATGTATCTGCGCTGGGCCGAACACCATCACTTCCGTACCGAGATCTACGACTACGCCGAAGGTGAAGAAGCGGGCGTCAAAAGCGTCACGGTGGAGATCGAAGGACGCTATGCCTACGGCTATCTGCGCTCGGAAGCTGGCACCCATCGCCTGATCCGCCTGTCGCCCTTTGATGCCGCCCATCGCCGCCACACCTCGTTTGCGAAAGTGGAAATTATGCCAGATATCGAGGATAGCATCGATATCACGATCCGTCCCGAAGACCTCGACATCGACACCTACCGCTCAACCGGAGCTGGCGGGCAGCATGTCAACAAGACGGATTCGGCGGTGCGCATGCGCCACATTCCCAGCGGCATCGTCGTGACCTGTCAGAACGAACGCTCGCAGATCCAGAACCGCGAGGTTGCCTTGAAACTGCTCAAAGCACGCCTCTACGAACTGGAAGTGAAGAAGCGTGAGGAGGAGACGGCCCGCCTCAAAGGTGAACATGTGCAGGCCGACTTTGGGACTCAGATTCGTACAGTGACGGTCCATCCTTACAACATTGTCAAGGATCATCGCACCAACCACGAGACCGGTAACACCGACGGCTATCTGTCCGGCGATGTTGATCCCTTCATCGATGCCTATCTGCATGAAAAAGCCGGTGGCGTCGTCGCCGTCGAATAAGCAAGCAAGGGCAATGCAGCAGCGCACAAAACAGCGGGAACGCATTGCCCTGGTTGGTCCTTTATGCCCGTACAAGGTCACGCATCCCATCATAGCGCTCGGGATAGCGCAGTTTGCGTAGCGCCTTGACCTCGATCTGGCGAATGCGTTCCCGCGTGAGGTGAAATAACACGCTGACCTCATCAAGCGAGAGCGAATGCCCATCCTTTAAACCATAACGCATCTCGATGATTGTGCGCTCACGCTGGTTCAACACCACCATCGCCTGCTCAATATGCTCACGCTGCGCCTGCAACGCCACCTGATCCACCACAGCATAGGTATTGCTATCCTCTATCACATCGGCGAGATGATACTCCTCATCATCGGCCATCGGCGCATCCAGCGAGACAGGCTGCTCCGAGACATTGAGTAGCTCCACCACGCGATCCCTGGACAGACCAACCTCAAGCGCAATCTGTTCGGGTAGCGGCTCCAATCCCTGCTCCTGATACATGCGACGGGCGATGCGTTTGATCTTGTAAATAAGTTCCACCACATGGACCGGAATATGAATACTACGTGAATGCTCAGCAATAGCGCGACTGATGGCCTGGCGAATCCACCAGGTGGCATACGTACTGAAGCGAAAGCCGCGCTTGTAATCAAACTTTTGGGTTGCCCGCATCAGGCCGATATTGCCCTCTTGAATCAAATCGAGCAGTGGCAGGCCCTGATTGGCGTAGCGCTTGGCGATACTGACCACAAGGCGCAAGTTGGCTTCAATCAACTTCTGGCGTGCCTGCTGATCGCCCTCGGCAATGCGCTCAGCCAGGCGACATTCTTGCTCAGCCGAAAGGAGAGGGTACATACCAATCTCTTTGAGATATTGCTTCACCGAATCATCGACGGCGGTACGCTGATCCTCTTCGCCCTCACCAGCTTCGTCCGCCTCCTCTTCAAAAAATCCCTTCTCCATATTAAGATCAGCTCTCTCATCAAGATACTCTCGTGTCATCGAGTTCTCTTCCAACGCCACAGATCTGTTCCCACTCACACGACGAGATGCTTTACTTACTCCCACAACCAGTACTCCTTCATTCACAACACTAGAACGTCAAAAATAGCTTGCAGACGAGAACACCATCAAATCTGCCGTCCGAAAAATACTCTCCCAATCTTTTTTTGTGCAAGAGTCGTGCCAAAGTGAAAAAGGGCAGGCAGAGAAATCGAGAGCGAAGAGATCAGAGCAGCAGGGCAGCGCATGGATTTCAGCGTAAGGGATAGAGGCAAGAAAAATGATAAAGACATGAACAGAAAGTCATAAAGTATGAAGAGATTTCCATAATGTGAGGAAAATTCCTCAGATGCGTTGCCAGCAGGAACCAGGGAGAGGGAAGAGGAGCAGGAGGGATCAGATGATAGATAGACATGCTTGACTAGTCTTGTAACACCTGTTATGCTGAAGATAAGCAGCAATAGACCCCATATAACAAGGGGAAGTTGCTCGAAAACGCCATGAAATGGTTGTGATTGTGCTATGCCTTTTGGCCTATCTCTCGTGCAATTTGTGTGAGCAGCGACGGGAAAAGGATTGAAATATCTTTTTCCTGATGAATATGAAGATTTCTTCACATACCTGCTGACAGAGAAGAAGAGTTGTGGTATGATAGTGAAGGCATGGATTAGACCTGCTGTGGGGATGCGGATGCAGCGGCGGAGGCTCCCCCATCGGCTTACTTTCTCGCTAAGCCCTCGTCTAGCACCTGTCTGCTAGACGATAATACCTCCAGAGAAGAAGGAAGGAGGCGATTTCGTGGAAAACGCATTTCCCCGGTGTCGCAAATGTGGTGAAGGTGATCTGGTACCGCTTTCGGATTTCGGTAGCCAGGGAGCTTCCATTGAGTACAAGGCGTGGGTTTGCACCAACCCGTCGTGCCTGTACAACATCAAGATCCGTAACGGTGACATAATCATTAATGAGCCGATCAGCGATGGCTCGCTCCACACTTATCGTAGCGGTCGCCAATAAGAGTGGAGCATGGTGGTAGACAACACGTTTTTGGGCGGTTTCGACCGCTCATTAACGTGAACACACCCGGGCAGAAGTGCTGCTTCTTGACAAACAGCCTTTTGCCTCTATCATGTAGAGGGACAATCATTTTCATTGTATAATGAGATGATCTGATGCCCTCTTCTTTGCGTTTGAGAGGGAACACTGATCGCTTCGGAACGTAAATAGCTATAAAGGAGTCAATGCAGACGTGCTCAATCGCTTCTTTGGGCAGAAACCGCAAGAAGACCCTAAGAAAGATCAGGCTCAGGAACAGGATAAACCCACTCCAGAGCAACAACGGATGAACTTTCTTGGTCGAACGCGACAACTGTTCACTCGCCTGGGCAATACTGTTCAGGAGACAGATACGCTTACAGATGATTTGTGGGATGAGTTGGAAGAGTCGCTACTGGCGGCGGATGTCGGCCCGAGCACAACAGACTGGCTGATCGAGCGCTTGCGCCAGCGAGTCGAAGAAGAGCATATGCGCACCGGCTCACAGGTACAACGAGCGTTACGCGAAGAACTGGCCAGCCTGCTTGGTCCCTCCTCTTCATTGCGCTTCGCCAAACAATCTCCACTCACCGTCATTCTGGTCATTGGCGTCAATGGATCAGGCAAAACCACCAGCATTGCAAAGATGGCCTCTCGCCTCTCGCGCGAGGGACACAAGGTGCTGCTGGCGGCGGGAGATACGTTTCGCGCTGCTGCCATCGACCAGCTCAAAGAATGGGGTGAACGCGTCGGTGTGCCGGTGATCAGCCAGCATCCCAACTCCGATCCGGGCGCGGTCGTCTATGATGCGATCCAGGCCGCCCAGACACGCGGCAGCGATGTCTTAATCGTGGATACCGCCGGTCGCCTCCATACCAAATTCAACCTCATGGAAGAATTAAAGAAAATTAACAAAGTCATCCAGAAATTTATCCCTGACGGTCCCCATGAGTTGTTGATGGTCATCGATGCTACCACCGGGCAGAACGCCCTTTTACAGGCGCGTAAATTTGCCGAAGATATTGGTTTGACAGGAGTGATCATTACAAAGATGGATAGTACCGCTAAGGGGGGATTCGCCTTCGCCGTCGCTGACGATCTGGGTGTGCCTATTAAGTTCATTGGCACCGGCGAAAAGGTCGAGAATCTCATCCCTTTTGATCCGCAAAGCTTTGTAACAGCGCTCTTTGCCCAGGAGTAAGTAGGAAGAGGTTCTTGTATGGTGAAAGAAGCGGCTGCTCCCTCTACCGAGCAGACATCCCCAGGCGACCGCGCCTTAGCGGCGGTGGGCAATATCGCCGTAAAATGCCCAAAGTGTAGAGAGATACTTTATGGACGCGATCTGGAAAAAAACCAGAAGGTGTGTCCACGCTGTAGTCATCACTTCAGGATCAATGCACGTGAACGCATCAAACTGCTCGTGGATGAGGGCAGTTTTGTCGAGATCGATGCCGATATGATCCCAAGCGATCCGTTGCATTTTGTGGTCAGCCCTCCCAATCAGGCGAAAAGTCTCGATTACGCCAGCAAGCTTGTCGAAGAGCGCAAAAAGGCCAATCAGAACGAGGCCATCATCAGTGGTTATGCCACCATCGATGGCAAACCGATCGCGCTGGCGGTGATGGATTTCTTCTTTATGGGCGGCAGCATGGGTTCTGTCGTTGGCGAAAAGATCACTCGCGCTATCGAACTGGCAATGGAGCGACGCATTCCAATGCTGATTGTCTCAACCTCCGGCGGCGCTCGCATGCAAGAAGGTATTTTTTCGCTCATGCAGATGGCGAAGATCTCCGCTGCCCTCGCCCGGCTGGGAGAGTTGGCTCTGCCTTATTTTAGTCTGCTGACCGATCCCACCACCGGCGGCGTTTCCGCCAGTTTTGCCTTTCAGGGCGATGTTATTCTTGCCGAACCTGGAGCGCTGATCTGCTTTACGGGTCCCCGCGTCATCGAGGGATTCATGCACATTAAAGTGCCAGAAAATACCATCAATTCCGATTTTGCCCTCCAACATGGTATGATTGATGCGGTGGTGCATCGGCGTGAGTTGCGACAGACGCTTTCTCGCCTGCTTCATATGTACCCACAACAACGAAATAATTAACTTTATATTACCAATCAGCATATATAGAGGATAGAACGGAATGGCTTACGACCTGGAATTCGAAAAGCCGCTGGCAGATCTGGAAAAAAGGATCAATGCGCTGCAACGCAAAGGGGATCGACTGAAACCGGACGAGCAGACACAATTGCAGACGCTGGAGAACGAGCTGCGCTCGCGCACAGAGGAGGTCTATAAAAGTCTGACAGCCTGGCAAACGGTACAAGTGGCACGCCACAAAGATCGCCCTTATTCTCTAGATTACATCAAATTCATGTGCGACGACTTCTTCGAGCTGCATGGCGATCGCTCCTATGCCGACGATCATGCCATCGTTGCGGGCCTGGCCACGCTGGATGGGCAAACGGTAATGCTGATCTGCCACCAGAAGGGCCGCGACATAAAAGACAAGCAGTTTCGCAACCTCGGCATGCCGCACCCGGAGGGCTATCGCAAGGCCCAGCGTATGATGCGTCAGGCCGAAAAATTCGGTATCCCGGTGCTCACGCTTATTGATACCTCCGGGGCATCCGTGGCGCTCCCCGACGAAGAGCGGGGACAGTCGGAGGCGATTGCGGCCAGCCTTTATTTAATGGCTCGCCTGCGCGTCCCCATCATCGCCACCGTGATTGGCGAAGGCAACAGTGGTGGTGCGTTGGGGATCAGTATCGCCGATCGTATTTTGATGATGGAATACAGCTACTACACTGTGGCGGCTCCAGAGGCGGCGGCAGATATCTTGAAGTTTGGCGGTGCGCATGCTGCGCTGGCCGCTGAAGGACAACGCATTCGCGCGAAAGACTCACTGGAGTTCCGCATCGCCGACGAACTGATCCCGGAGCCGCTGGGCGGGGCGCATCACAACTATCGTCAGGCGGCTGAAGCGCTCAAAGCGGCACTGTTACGCCATCTGGCAGAATTGAAACAGATGACGCCGGACGAGTTGCTAGAGAAACGCTATCAGAAGTTCAGAAACATTGGACACTTTGGGCGAGAGACGACCGCAGAAACTTCGCAAATCCAGGTCTAACCTCTTGACTTCTGATCCGAGATGCGCTATTATAAGCACCACCAGAGATGCATAGTAAAGCGCATCTCACTTATATGAGCCGGTGTGGCGGAACGGTATACGCGCTTGTCTCAAAAACAAGTCCCGCAAGGGTTGAGGGTTCGAATCTCTCCACCGGCATAACCCCTCCTCTCAAGTCCACTGACGTTCATCTCAAGCTCAAATTTCAAGTTTTTGTCCGCCGAGATTCATCATTTTTCGCGGAAAATCGTGGGCGTTGCTACACCGTTGCTACATGTAGCAGCACCCATGCATGTGAAAAGCTGGCGACCCTTTCCCAATCGGGAAAGGGTCGCTTGAATTTGGCCCGTCGTTTGATGACTCTTCCACCGCTACCTGCATATATTGCAAGTACAACACGGCTGTACTATACTTATAGATATCTCAAGCCACTTACGGACCTCGCGCTGCAAAAAATAGCATACTCTCATATAAAGCAGTAAGGTAGCATACAAATTATGGTGAAAACGCTCGAAATATTCATCGATTCTGCCGACGAGGATAAAAAATCGTTAGATATGCTACTCAAAGAACTGGAGGGGACGCTCCAGCCGCTGAAACAACGGGGACTTATTAGTATCTGGCACAAACGTGATATCCTCCCTGGAGCAATTAAGCACCAGGAGATTCAAAAACATTTACAAGCTGCCCGGATTTTTCTTTTGCTTATCAGCAGAGATTTTATCAACCAGGATTTTTGCTATAGCGAGGAAATGAAACAACTTATGCAAAGGCACCATGCAGGAGAGATTCATGTCATTCCTATCCTGCTGCGTGAAACCTCCTGGGAATATACCCCGTTTAGTACACTACAACCCCTGCCAGATAATGGACAGTTTGTGAATAGTTTGGGAAATAAAGATAAAGCGTTTTCCAATATTGCAAAAGGCGTACGCAAAATAGTTGATAAGTTACTATCTCCTCCATCAACGCCTCTGACAGGATCTGAAGCGAACCAACCATCGGGAAATGGGCTTTCTAGCACTTCCTCTCATCGCTCCACAAGTAAATCACCGTCTTCTGCCACCAGGCGACAGCGGCGAAAGGCTGCAGTTCCCACCTCAGACCAGGTATATGACGGTGTAATGAACTATTACGGTGTCATAGTAGGTGTTGGGGAGTATGAAGATACCACTAACTATGCCCCCATGCCTGCCTGTGTAGCTGATGCAAAAGCTGTGGCGAAGCAACTCACCAGCAATGGCTATGATCCAAAACACATACGTCTCCTTGTTGATATAGATACCGATGAAGATCCATTGATACAAGAGCTTACTGGTGACAATACCGAGTTGAGCATACCGACAAGAGGGAACATTATTAGTGCTTTAAAGACAAAAAAAATCTGTCTCATCGCGCTCTGTCCCTCGACACGCTGGTTTTATGGCAAGGGCAATATGCAATGTTACAGAATATAGGGCTGGCAGCATGGCCGCCCAAACAGGGGGAGAATCCCGGCTCGGATCATCCCGGTCGGTATTTTTTAGCGCCTGAACAGGAAAAGAACAATTCCGATATTGTTGCTAAACCTGGACCCGCAACAGATATCTATCAACTCGGCGCTCTCCTCTATTTTCTTATCACAGGTCAAACCATCTTACCAGGCTCATTAGTCAGTTTTCACAATCACGCCGCCCCTTCACAACTCAGCGCAACTATCAGGAATGCAGTCTCTCGCGAACCTGCACAGCGTTGGCACAGTATGGAAGAATTCTCAGCGGCACTCAAGCAAAGCCTGTAGCCATGTCATCTCAATTTGAGGCTATACTGCCAATCTTGAACCCTGAAGCCATAACGCCGGCCTGCGCAATACTCGAATTCATTGACGAGCCGTTCTAGATCACGCCGAGGCAAGTTCGCCACCATTGGAATATCCGGGTGATAGCGAGCAAGCCAGGCTATAAATTCTCCCATCACTTCACTAGAAATGACACGATTCCCCTTTGAAGGAGAATCATGACTGATATCTTCATCCGAAAAGATATCTTCATCCATATCATCAAAATCTCTCTTGTCGGTCATATGAGTACCTCAAGCATGTAAAATAGTGTATACTACAAAAGTAACATACACTATTTTACATATTCCTGCTACTATTTCAAGCGAAATACGCCGTTTTTCTATTTTATACAGAGAATATCAGACAATCAACAGGATTCATGTAACTATGAGCGACGCGCATAACAATATTTCCGGCACAAACTCCCATGAGCCGCACGAGCCATCTATTGGAGAAGACCAGGCTGGCTTAGAGAAAGATACTTTGTGGTCATATATTGGAGATTTACAGGCACTGCAAAACGGAACCGCTCACAGTATGTTACTAAAAGAACTGATAGAACAGGGCATCAAACCTTGCATAGGTCAGGCACTCCCCCTGGAAGATCCACTGGCAAGATACAAAGATATTCCGCTACATGCCCGCTTTCTTTATACTTCGATGGACCCATCTGTCAAACCCTGCATTCTCAATAATTACGCAACTATTGATGCTCTCTCGCGCGATAAGTGCGACATCTATCTGAGCATTGAGCAATTCAACAATCCGGGAGAGACGACGCTTGACTACCTGGAAAACTCTCTAGTTCTGAAAACATCAGGTGTGAAGATAGGTTATCACAACCTCCCTGGCATATTCTTCTGGGA
The DNA here is from genome assembly GCA_025928885.1 of Ktedonobacteraceae bacterium. Lineage (GTDB taxonomy): Bacteria > Chloroflexota > Ktedonobacteria > Ktedonobacterales > Ktedonobacteraceae > JAICIM01. Next base: position 12,869 of record JAICIM010000084.1, read on the forward strand.
TCATCAATGGCAAGGGGAATTCGTCTCTTTTAAGCGCCTTGCGAGTGAGTCGGAGATCAATACGATCCTGCTGCGTGTTTTTCAAGAGATTCGGGAAGATCCAACCATTGCTGCAGTGAGGCGAGCCAAAAAATTTCTCCACCTGTAAGCTACGGAGTCTCTTGCTTCTTATGCCCGCTAACTGGAAGTTATATGCATTCAGATCAGCATTATAATAAGCCAGCACAATCAGACGATATCTAGCAGTTACACGAATCACAGCGATAATGGTTGTGTTGCAACTTCTAGTCAGCACGAAAAAAGTGTATAATAAGCGCTCATATGCTCGCCCGGGCCTGTTTGTCCAGCAAGGACCGTCCGGGCGAGAAATCTAGTGAGGTATTTTTTTATGGTAATGCGTGTGGGTCAGGACATCGGCAATTATCGCCTCCTGGCCGAGATTTCCCACGGCGAGTTTGCGATCATCTATCAGGCAGCACATCATATTTTGACCAATCGTTTCGTCGCGCTCAAGCTGCTCTACACAGCCCATCTACCCGCCCAGGGAGATCAGGAAGATTTCTTTCGCGAGGCCCGCGTGCTGACAGAGCTACAACATCCCCATATTCTTCCACTCATCGATGCCAATGTCTATGAAGAATTTCCATATATTATTACCGAGTTTGCTGCACATGGTTCTCTGCGCAACAGGCTCAATCGGCGCCCAACAGCTCCGCTACCAGTAGATGAAGCCTTGCTCGTCCTGCGGCAGATGGGCGAAGCGCTCCATTTTGCGCATCAACATAACATCGTCCACAGCGATGTAAAACCCGAAAACATCCTTTTTCACACCAATGCCCATGCAGTTCTAGCCGATTTTGATATCGCCCGCGTATTGAGCAGAACCAACGTGGCCGCCCAGAGCCTGGGGGGAACGGCAGCCTATATGTCACCCGAACAATTTCAAGGCAAAGTGCGCAAAGAAAGCGATCAATATGCGCTGGCCTGTATCGCCTATGAACTGCTCACAGGCAAGCGCCCCTTTCGCGGAGAGGATCAGGCAGCATTGATGCATGCCCATCTTTATGAACAGGCTCCTGCCCCCTCACAGCTTCACTCCGGCCTGTCATCCCAGGTGGATGCAGTTATTTTCAAAGCGATGGCAAAAAAATACACTGACCGCTATAAGGATATCCCCGGCTTCTTCACAGCACTCAATAGCGCACTGGAGACGAGCAAGCCGCAGCAATGGTCGCCGCTATTTTTGAAAAGTACAGCAACGGTGAAAAAGAACAACTCCACAATCTATTATGAAAAGACGGAGATCAATGCGCCGGAAGATGACGTACTAACTCCTGAAACAGGCCACGCAGCTCCAGTTGTCAGGAAACGCCGGACCACGAAAGCGGTGGTGGTCGAAACAACTCCTTCTCCTCGACGGACAAAAGCCACTCCCGCGAAAGCAAGTTCCTCTCGTCCAGTAGCGAAAAAGCAGGCCGACGCTACAGGAGAGAAAAAGCCGGTCAGGAAATCCACCAGCAAAGCAAAAACGAAACCGCCAGCTTCTGAAGCTGTTGAACAAAATGCACTTCCATCAACGAAAAAAGTGGTAAGCAAAAAACGCGCTCCAACGGCTGTCAAAAAAACCGCTGCGGACGAGCCACACACCAAAACTCCTGCTCGCAAATCTCGTACTATCAAGAAGAAATCCGATGAGACACCTGTAACGGCTCCAGCGCCAAAGAAACGCATGACGCGTGCTAAAAAAGAGGGGGCGCAGAACTGAAAGAGCGCAAGATACGAGAAGTTTTCGTTCTCATTCTCTGGTATATTCAAGCTCTGGCAGATTCTCTTTTGCGTTTAAAAATGCACCCTATTCAAGAAAGGACTGGAGACAATGGCCCACCTCTTTAATTGGGTTGAGATTCCCACTACGGATATGCAACGCGCGAAAACGTTTTACCGTACCCTTCTAGGTGTCGAGCAGGAGCTACAACAGCAGGATATCGGAGAGATGCTGTATACATTCCTGCCAATGGAGCCAGGAGAAATAGGCGGCGCACTGGTCCAGCATCCCAACTACCAACCCGGTCAGGGTCACGGCGTCTGCGTCTATCTGGTGGTCAAGGGAGATCTGAACGAGACGCTGGTGAAAGCGGAAGCAGCTGGTGGAACGGTGGTCATAGACAAGATGCCTCTCGGCGATATGGGACCGGGCTACATCGGACAGATCATTGACAGCGAGAGCAACCGCATCGGCCTCTGGTCCGCCGAATAAATTCGCAGGAGGAGGTTTTGTCTATGGC
>JAICIM010000547.1 GCA_025928885.1 Ktedonobacteraceae bacterium
GGCAAGTGGGCTGCCCGGCAGCCCACTTGCCACCACTCCCCACCTTCTTTATCGTGTCTTCTCTTTTTGCAAAGCGCGTTGAACGACCTGTTCGGCCAGATCGAGTGAGTAGTTCTGGCCGCGATCGTGCGGGTAGACCTGGAACATATTGGCGAGCCATAAGCCATCAAGCGGCGTCTCAAGCGGGGGGATATGGTTGCGATAGTCGGTGGTCACGATGGGTTGGGCGTAGGCTGCTTTGAAGGTCCAGCTCTCCTGCACCCAGGCGGGATCAAACGTGGGGACAATCCGTTGCAGCGCCGGGAAGTACTCGGCCATCACCTCTTCTTTGCTCATGGTGAAGAGCGGATCGTCCATTGGTCGATAGCTGCCGAGATAGAGCAGGTGATGCCCGCCATATTCGCTCGGTGAGCGGAAGTTGGTATGCTCAAAGAGTCCGGTGAAGGGATAGCCCCGATCGCAGATGTTGATCCAGTAGCTATCGGTGATGGACCGATCCAGGGCCAGGATCAGGCAGTGTGCGCCATATGTCTGCCCCCACTCGTACTTTGCACGATAGTCTTCGGGGAGCGCGGGAATGAGGCGACAGGTGAGGCGGGTTGGGAATGTTGAGATCACCTGATCGAAGCTCCACGTTCCCTGACTGCTCTCCACGCGCCAGCGACCATTCTCTTCTTGCTCAACCTTTTCCACGCGTGTCCCTAGCAGCACTTTGCCACCCAGTTCGGTGATGCGCTCGACCAATCGCTCATAGAAGAGTTGGAAGCCGCCACGCAGGTAGCCGAGTTGAGTTGTGCGATCGTGGAAACGCGCCCAGAACCAGGGGAGGGCGATCTGATCGTGCAAGGCACCAAATTTGCCAATGAAGAGTGGCTCGAAGAAGTTTTCGTAGGGCCTCTGCCCAAGCCAGCGGCGCAGCCAGGGTCCGGCTGTCTGTCCTTCGAGCAGGGATGGGGGAACTACTTTGAGGAAGGAGAGGACGGCGGCGACGCGCAGGCGTTCATCGATGCGCCATGGCTCGAAGGTGAGCAGTGTGAGGGGTGAGTCGAGCTGGTGAATCTCTCCACCGATCAGGCTGACGGTGCGCGGACGTAACCATTCCAGGCGGTCTGTCAGCCCCAGTTCTGTGATCATCTGGATGATCTTTTTATCGGAGCGGAAGATATGATGATAAAACTTTTCCAGCCAGGTGCCGCCGACCTGGAAGCCGGAGGCCAGGCCGCCCGCTATCTTCTCTTGCTCAAATACAATTACTGACTGGCCCGCCTGCGCGAGCCGATAGGCAGCCATGAGGCCCAGCGCTCCGCCGCCCAGGACAGCATACTCCATCGTTCTTTCCTTTTATATTGCAACGTTTTTGATGATCTCGCCTATTGTAACATAATGGCGCAGGTATATGATCTGCTCCTGACTTTTATGTCATCAGGTCGTACGTATTCTAGCAGAAGACGAACAGCGACGGAAGGACGAATGTAGTATCCCAATGCATTGTATTTGACTGATACATATCTGAGGGGTGCCGCCTTGCGGGATCATAGACTATAATGGGTGGAGAAGAAATTCTTATCGATAGAGGTTGTCAGCGTATGTATTGTCTTCATCTGTTGCGTTGTCCCGTTTGTCATACTGCTATGGAGCGCGAGGGAACCATCCTGAGATGCGCTCACTCCCATACCTTCGATATCGCGAAAGAGGGGTATGTTAATCTGTTGCGCAAGAAGCTGGCAGGCGACACAAAGGAGATGGTGCAGGCGCGGCGGAGCTTTCTGGAACGCGGCTCCTATCAACCCCTTGCTGATACGCTGAATACGCTCGTCTCTACATATCTCCATGAGCAGACATCACCTATCAATGTGCTGGACGCTGGCTGTGGCGAGGGCTATTATCTGGGGCGTGTGCAGCAGAGTTTGCCACAACAATCCTGCTTGCTGGGTCTGGATGTGGCGAAGGATGCGGTCAGAATGGCGGCGAAACGGTATCCATCCTCAAGTTTTGTGGTGGCGAACCTTAAAGAGCAGTTGGTGCTTGCCGACGAGTGCATTCATGTGCTGCTTAATATCTTTGCCCCTAGAAATCCTGTCGAGTTTGCACGTGTGATGGTGCCGTCTGGCAGGTTGATCGTGGTGATCCCCGGCGTTGAGCATATGGCGCAATTGCGCTCCACGCTTCCTTTATTGCAGATCGAGGAGAACAAACAGCAGCACGTCGTTGAGCAGTTTGCGCCATATTTTACCTTGCTGGACGTTGTGCCTGTAAGCTATGAGCTAGATTTGCGGGGAGAAGAGGTGCAGCAGTTGGTGATGATGACGCCAAACTACTGGCACCTCTCCGACGAGGCGAGAATGGCTATGAACGCAATTCAAGCGTTGAGAACGCAGATCGCATTTCTCTGCCTCGTCTTTGAGAAAAAGAAGTAGGAATGAATATGAGAGAAGATCACCTCCCACAACCAGTTCAGCAAAGTTTAATGCAGGGTGCAGAGGGGAAGGTTTCCTATTGGGTAAAAGAAGCTATTAGCAAGGCGACCAGGATTGAAGCCTACAACCATGAGAAGACATTAGCAGGCAAGCTTATTCAGTATGCTTATAAGGCCGCTGACAAGCAAATTATTCCTGTTGGTATCACGCTTGCTGCCGCCTTTGATCTCTTTGTCGCGGCAGATTACTATAAATCTGTGACAAATAAAGGTTGGTATTACTGTCCAGCGGGTGATGCGCTTTTATTCTATCCTTATACCAATACATGTCCACGATGTGTGCTGAGAGGAACGTTTCATTTTGAGCAGGCGAATAAACCTGGATCTGGCTCCATTGGACAGGCTACTTCCAGGTTGCTAGGCGTGTTCTTATTGGAATTATTTGCCAGAGCCGGGAGAAACCTGCAAGTTTACAAGGGAACTGAACCCATTGACATGATAATCTTTGAAGAAAGCACGCATACCGTGCTTTTGTCAGAAATCAAGGCCGCTCCTCTTCAGACCCTTGCTTTAGCTGTATCTAGTGATCGGTTAACAAAAATTGGCGAGGATGGCGAAATCGTCTCGATAGATTTGCATGAGTCTTCCGATAATACTGCTCTCAGTTCTTCCGAAATCTTTATGAGCTTACCTCTAGCTCAAAATGGAGTCCTGAATTATAAGCTGATAAGCCTGGGTGCCGGTAATACCATCACGAATACGGCTTGGGCATATAAACGCATCGAGCAAGCACTTGATAGGGATGATGCTTTGTTCGACGAATTTTTAGCATTCTGGATTGAAGCGTTCAAAACATATAAGCGCAATAATACTCAAAGAAGCAATGTATATTGGTTAACAAATGGATGTGGGCAACCTAATCCTCGCCCTGATGATTGGCCGAAACGTAAAGGAACTGGTCATGAATCTGTTTCTGATGGAAAAACCAGCGTGGGTATGGACCGTACTGATGATATTAAAAAAGGGATTTATCAGGTACTCAAAATTGGTGCAGAGAGCAAGCCTCAAGACAAGAGAAGCCATTTCACCGTCAAAACGGCATTAATTTCTAATATCCATGCTGTCCGCCATTATGAAGAATATCTTACTCCTTTAGAGGATATTGTCTGGGCGATAGACAAGACTGGTCAGGCAAGAAAAGTGGGTGATCTGGCTCCAGAAACAGAGGTATACAATCTATTCGATGGTATAATTTCATTTACTGAGAGTCATATGCGTGATGGTTGGATAAAACAAATATTTCATTTTTAGAATGGGCCTGTAGCATGATACAAAATCATATAGCGAGAAGTCCTGGTAAAACTGTACAGCAACGTATTGATCATCTAGGTATCGGGCAAAAGATGCAGGATTTGCCTGAAGAACTGTGGCATGAGAGTTTTCGCTATTATGTGAAGGAAGATCCAAATCGACAGGGCGGGCCTAATATGCGAATGATTCGCTTAGACCCTGAAAAGCCCTCGCTGACCGTGACTGGTTATATTTTCAATAAATTTGTGCATCCCTTTGAAAACCGTTTTATTACCGTGCGAGAAGCGGCGAGATTGCAAGGGTTTCCCGATACTTTCAAGTTTGAGGGATCATTGACCAGTACGCAACAACAGGTAGGCAATGCTGTTCCTGTGCCACTCGCCAGAGCTATCTTTACTTCAGTACTCCAGGATGCGGCGCAATTGGGTTTTAATGCCAGGTCTCTGAAAGCTTTTAGCCTTTTTAGTGGTGCAGGAGGGATGGATATAGGAGCAGACCAAGCCTCACATGGAAATCTGCATATCCAAACAAAGGTGGCACTGGATCATTGGTCGGATGCATGCAATACCCTTCACGGATACTACGGACCCAAAACACATATTATTTATGGCGATATTGTCTCTGTTGGCAATCCATTGCGGTGTTGGAAAGAACTCACCGGGGAAAGAGATTCGCCTGATCTCGTGTTTGGTGGTCCTCCCTGTCAATCATTTAGTCAGGCGGGCAAACAGAAAGGGAGCGCTGACGATCGGGGGTTGTTGATCTTTGAATTCTTACGTTTTGTTGAGGCGCTGCGACCGGCTTTTTTTGTGCTGGAGAATGTTTCTAACCTGAAAGGTGTTGAGAAGGGTGCTCTGTATAAACAGATCATCGAAAAGATCCAAAGATCAGGGTATAATGTCTCCGTTGAAGCCCTGTTAGCCGCTGATTTCGGCGCTCCCCAACTCAGGCGAAGGATTATTTTTTTGGGTTGCCGCAATGATATTGGGCATCTCTCTATCCCCACGCCGACTCATAGCGCATATCCAACCCTTTTTGAGCAAACTTACTCAACTGTAGGCGAGGCTTTTCAAGGGTTGCCAGCAGCAGAATACAGTACAGCATCCAGATCAACAAAAGCTGAGAGTGATATTTCTGAACTGA
>JAICIM010000364.1 GCA_025928885.1 Ktedonobacteraceae bacterium
CGCACGTCGGCTTCGCGCTTGAGCGAACGCACGGTTGTTCTTACACGATAGCCAGCGTTCAGCAGTTGCAGGATGCTGTGTACGCCGAGGAAGCCCGATCCACCAGTGACAAGTACAGTTTCTCCACTCATATCAGTCTCCAGAATTCTAAGAATGACGCTGCGCCAATCCGCGCAAACGCCGTAAGAAGATTTTCCTATTACTTACTCTACCACAAAAATTGTAGAAAGTAAACTAATTTATCCTTTTTAGTCTACTTTGTATAGTTGGTCTCTTTCGTTTACAGCAATCGGGCGATCTGGTATACTTTGCTGGTAGTGTTAGTCAGGAGTACGACGAGTATGGAAGTTGAGAAGAGCGCATCACCTGTTGAGCTGCATGGTGAACGGCGTGAGGGGTTGAAATATAAGTACATCATCCGCTTACTGCCTGCGATCCAGCGCCAGAGATTAAGCCATCTGAGGATAGATGACATCGTACGCTATATGGATATCAGTAAAGCGACGTTCTATAAGTATTTTTCCTCAAAGGAAGATGTCGTTGAGCAGGGAGTGGATCTACTGGTGGATTCTCTCAAGCAGGCTGAGACGCTTGTAGGGGATGAGTCCTCTCCCCCTCTCCTGCGCTTTCAGCATGCCTTTATGCAATCTATAGAGGTTGCCATTTATCTGCCTGAAGCGCTTTTGCTCGACCTGAAACAGTTCTCGCCCCCTTTATGGGAACGTGTCAAACAGGCCCAACGAGACTTCCAGTTCCGGCTCCAGCAGTTATATGAGCAGGGCATTGCTCAAGGCGTCTTCCATCCCATCAAACCTGTGCTTGCGGTGCTGCAAAATGAACTCTTCCTGCGTACCATTATGGACCCCGTGTTTCTTATGGAGCATGATTTGACGCTGCGAACGCTCCTGTATGATTACTATGAGTTGCAGAAGTACCAATGGCTGCCTCCTGAGTTTGCTAAGCAAATGGACGACGCGCCGGTCAGGGCATTTATCGATCTGATGGTGCATAAGTTGTCGCAGAACCTGCGACCAGAGGGATAGAGCGATATTGCTCGACTACGAAACTTTGCCGGAGCGCCAACTGGCGACAGATTTTTGTACTTCAGAGATATATTCTGCGACATTATTGCCATCTGAAGATGGGGCATAGGTTGGAATGATCTGCTCAATGGTGGACTTATTCCACTGCCCGACGTAGGTTTCGCGGATCATACGATACCAGTCCGCGATGCTCTCCGTCCAGTTCGTATATTTGTGGAAGCAATGGCTGTTGCTATAGTAGCGTTCGTTGGCCGGGGTGCTGCCAGTGCAAACGGTATTGCTAATGCTCAATGTCGTGCGAGCGACCCCGGTTGTGCCGAACGAGCTTTCATGCTTGAAGAACGCCAGCGCGAAGACCGGATCGATGCCATATTGCACGCCGTAATTGTAGAAAGCCGCCCCTGTGCCTTGAGCGGGCGAATGATTGGCGGCCAGCACCTGATCGATAAAGGCAGCTGTGACTGTGGGGGAGCCGAGGACGCTGGATGATCCCCCGCCCATCTGTGGCATGGGACAGGGTGCGCCCGGATTGCAAGCCTGTTGAGGATTCCAGAAAGTAGTCTGCTTGTTCGCGCCGCTCCAGTAAAAGCTGAAATGGACATGATCGGTATGCTCGCTTGCTCCGCTGTACGGTCGCCAGCCATCGGACGCACGATACGCGCCCCAGATCTGCTTATTCCAGATGATATACATGATGCCCAGACGCGTGATCATCGCGTTTTTATGGCCGTATTTATCAGTTGCAAAGAGCCACTTGAAGAGTGCATTGACCGTAGCAACATCCTGGGGATTATTCACGTTCACCTTCCAGTCCCAGGCACGCCCCTCTTTATGTTCGCTGATGCCATCTGCCGAACACTCTCACGTAATACCGTAATCGCATGTATTGGGGAAGATTTTGAGGATCATATCATGGAAGGCTTTGACGCCCGGTTTGGCTGTGGGATCGCAGGTGGATTGAGGTTGATAAGTTGGTATGGCATCAATTTTGGGGCCAAAGCTATTGATATCGGGGAGTTGTCCGGGAATACCAGCAGTGCTTTCAACAGTAGTCTCGATGAGAACAGCGATGCCGGAGATGAAACAATAAAGTATGAAAAATGACGCTACAAAGATCATTCCTAATTGTTGCAGCCCCAGAGCATTTGCAGTCTTTCGCATCGGCAACTTCCTCAAAAACGGCTTCTTCGGGGGAGCATAGCATAAAAAACTGGGCGATTGAAGGGGATTAGAGGGAAGGATAGGTGATTCTGGTGAACAGCGGTAGAGTTTCCTGCTTGCATCATGCAATGGGTATCCCTGTCGCAGTCTTTATGATATACTCTTTATACGTAGAAAGAGGCTTTATTCTAACTGGTGGAAGAAACAAGGTTTTTTTGAGGTGACATTATGCCCACACGAATCATTATCGCTGACGACGAAACTATCCAACGCATGGATTTGAAAGACGTTCTGACCAAGCAGGGCTATCTGGTAATCGGCGAGGCGGGCGATGGTCAGAGCGCAGTCAATCTTGCTCGTGAACTTCGCCCTGACCTCATCATTATGGATATTCGCATGCCCGACATGGATGGCATCACCGCCGCCGAGACGCTCACGCAGGAGAAGATCGCTCCGGTGTTGTTGCTCACCGCCTTTGGCGATCTGCCGCTTGTTGAGCGAGCGAAAGAGGCCGGAGTGGTGAACTACATCGTGAAGCCCCTGCGCGAGAGCGAGGTTGCCCCGGCAATCGAGGTCGCGCTGGCCCGTTACAACGAATTCCGTGCAATGGAAGAGAAGGCGCGTACTCTGAACGAGCAGTTGGAGACGCGAAAGATCGTCGAGCGAGCAAAAGGCTTGCTTATGGAGAAGCAAGGGCTGACTGAACAGGAAGCGTTCCGCAAGATTCAGAAGGCCAGTATGAACAATCGTAAATCTATGCGCGAAGTCGCCGAGGCAATCCTACTCACGGACGCGATGTAGGTTATGGAGACGTGAACGGATGTAGCAAAGAGGCTGCATCCTTTTCAAGAGGATACATCCTTTTTTGAGGACATCCTTGACTAGAAAAGATAGAGCAGCACATGACTGTGACAACTGACACTGAGAAGACAGTTATCATTGTCGGCATTCGCTTCCGTCCAGCAGGGCGCATCTATTACTTTGATCCCCAGGACCAGAGCTTCAGCACGGGCCAGTATGTGATCGTGGAAACCGTGCGAGGCGTAGAAGCCGGGCGCGTGGTGATCGCGTCAAAGAAGATAGCCGAGAGCGACCTGAGCGATCCGCTCAAGCCAGTCCTGCGGCTGGCAACCGAAGATGAATTGCGTATGATGCTCTCGTTTAAAAGTAAAGAAAAAGAGGCGCTGGTACGTTGTGCCGAGCGTATTGTACAGCATAACCTTCCCATGAAGCTTGTCGAGTCCGAGTATACGTTTGATGGAAGTCGCCTGACCTTCTATTTCACCGCCGACGAACGTGTGGACTTTCGCGGGCTGGTACGGGATCTGGCGGCGACGTTCCGTACACGTATCGAACTACGCCAGATAGGGGCCAGGGATCAGGCGAAGTTGCAGGGTGGTATCGGGCCGTGCGGGAAAACGCTCTGTTGCAGTTCGTGGATTACCGACTTTGGCATTGTCTCTATTAAAATGGCGAAAGAGCAGGGGCTTCCCCTCAATCCCTCGAAAATCTCCGGCGTCTGTGGTCGTCTGATGTGTTGTCTCTCGTATGAAAATGATAACTATATCCAGGCCAAACAACAAATGCCACAGATTGGAACGATGTTGCAGACCCCCAGTGGTTATGGCAAAGTCGTTTCGATTAATGTCCCCAAGAACTCAGTTGAGGTCATGCTTGAAAGTGGCGTTACGATCCAGGTTCCCGTGAACGAGGAGGAGAAAAGCAGCTCGCGCGGCTGTGGAGGATGCAGCGTCAAAGGTGGCGGGTGTGGTAGCGGTGGCTGTGGAGGTGGGTGCGGCAGTGGTGGTGGATGCGGTAGCGGTGGCGGCTGCGGCACGTGTGGTGTCAAGCAAAAGTTCCAGGGAGATTCGAGATCTTTGTCATGAGATGAGAGGAAGGTGCAATCACTATGTCGTTAGACGGGAAGGAACCAGGTGCTACATGGCCGAATCCACAGGAGCCAGATTCCGCCGTTGAGCAGGCACACTCATTGGATGCCAATGGCCTGGCCCCAGAAGCGCAGCCAGAAGCGCAACTGGACGAGCAAGCTGTTGACCATCTCCCTTTTACGGAAGGGGAGATAGACAGCAATTATGATGAAGGCTACCCCTACGCCACAGATCCAGACTCTGAGCAGTTTGATCAGCAGGCCGAACCTGCCTCGAATCCCTCCGACCTGGTGCATCAACTGTGGCATTACTGCACACTGATCTTAGCCCCTCTGCTCTTTGGAGCGGTTACTTGCCTGTTTGTCCTGCCTCTGATCGCAACAGGGCATGCTCAGGTTCCCTCGACCGCGTTCTGGCCCGTTGCCCTGGTCATCGTTCTGATTGCGATTGCGCAGGGAGCCGCCGTGTACTATTCTGGCACCAATAACGGCATGTGGGCGATGGGAACGATCGGTGGCCTCTTTTTGTTCCTGCTGGTGGGCTGCTTCTCCATCTTCGGCCCATTGATGGGACTGACGATGCTGGTGGTGTTGATCGCCGCCGCCGTGTATCTGGTCCGCTATTATGTTCGCCCGGTCCCCGAGGGGATCGTTGAGATTGTGTATGGCTTCGGCAAATATACGCGTTCGCTTTACCCTGGTCCGAACGTTGTGTTTCCCTGGGAAAAGGTGAAGTACACGCTCAATACCAAAGAGGTGCAGTGGCCCTGTCCGCCTCAGCGAGTGCAGCTTTCGCGCAATGAAGACGTGATCTTGCGTGCCGAGATTTCGTATCAACTGTTGCCAGAAGACGCCAGCCTTGCGGTAACACAGGTACAGGACTGGGAAGAGAGCTTGAAGAGCCGCCTGACGACGGGCCTGCAAACGATTGCGACAACCTTTGCGCCCGACGACTTCCTGGTGTGGCCCCAGGGCTTACACGCTCAACGTGCGACCTATCGCGATCAGCATGGACTGCCATCCAACGGCGCACGCTGGGAGCAGGTGAATGCCGCGCTTTTGCAGTATATGCGCGATAAAGTGGCGCTCTGGGGCGTGCAGATCAACTGGGTCAAGATTCGGGATGTGTCCCTGGCCCCGCATGATGCCGCCATCGTCGATACCGAGCCGGTGATGAATGCCCGCAATGGAGAAGAGAACGCCGGTAAAGCTACGGCAGCAGCAGAGAAGCGTCCAGCGGCAGCCATAGCCAGTGAGACCACCACGAAGATGTCCGGCACTGAGGTAGCTGCTCTGTCTCAAGAAGCGCCTGGTCCGACTGCGCGTCCAACAAATGGCAAGGCGGCGAAGGGCGTTTTGCGGGAGGATATTCTGGTACAGGCGTATACAGCGGTGCAGAATGGCAAGATCACTGATCCAGAGACGATTCGCGGCCTGGCCGAGAAATTTGAGCTGGTGGCGCAAGATCCTGAATTGAACGAGAAGGTCAGCTTTGATCCGGTGCGTGCCGCTCAAAACCTTCATAACCAGGCCAAACGCTGGGAGGAACTCTACGAGTCGGGTGGCGGCATTTATAGCGATGAGACTAAACCGGACTGGCTGGTGCGCCGTCCCACCGACGAGAATCTGACCGGCGGGGGCTGAGCATCGGTGACACAGAGAAAGGGCGACTGACGAAAGATAAAGAAGTAGTCGCCCTTTTTTATTATTGTGTTAGAGAATAAAGATTAATGCTGGGTAGCGAGAGAAGATTGGGTGGCGGCTTCCTTCTCGTCAAGTGTACGCAACTTCGCCAGTTGCTCGTCGCCGACGACTTTGTTGGTCTGCGGATTGAAAACCACATCATTGCGTGCGCAATAATAGAGGCTTCTCCACTGCTCCATCGCACGATCCCAGGCCGGGAAGCGCACGGTCGTTTCGGCATCGCCACGCACAACACGTTGGAAAGCGATAAAAGAGAGTACCAGTGCGGAGACGATACACACAAGGGTAATTCCAACCAGGATGCCAGCATAGAGTTCGTCCATATGAGCTTCCATACCACCAATAAGGACGATGATTAAAAACGCACAAATACCGACGACCAGAATGCCAGCGCTCATGAACTTAAACATTGAAACATTGCGCGTGGGCATGTCTGGAGGGGCGCAACGAGCAACCCCGGAGTCATATGCAGCCTGAAGAGTCTTTACTTGATCTGACCGATCACACACCGGACAGGTTGGTTTTTGGCTTTCAGCAGACGCCATCGTACAAGATCCTCCTTATGTTGCCCTCTCAAAGCGAGCAACCATTGCAGTTTTCCTTCTAAAAGCATAACACGTTGTCGCCTATTCGACAATGCCAGTTCATATGCTAAATCAGGTGTGTATTTATATATAGTACGGGATAGAGCGGCGCAATGTTGCCTCGTTCGCGCAAAACGACCTCCAAACGATAGATAACGACCTATGAAAAAAAGGCGCGAACGGGTATGATTTTTCCTGGAGCAACAATGTGACGTTGAGCGTGAAACGAAGTTTGTCTGTTTGGCGTGGAAACAAATGATCCCGCCAGCAATTTTGTGTCGCGCTTATGGGAGTACTCGCATATGTGCAATGAAGGAGGCCAAGCATGGGCGTATTTGCAGGCAGGCGTGCAGCAGATAAGGCGAATATTGTATTGATTCATGGCATCTGGGCCGATGGATCGGGTTGGAGTCAGGTGGTTGAAAAACTTCAGGCACAGGGCCATTTTGTGATCGCGGAACAGAATCCGCTGACCTCTCTGGCTGATGATGTGGCTCTGACCAGGAGGATTGTTAGCGAACTGGAGGGACCAACTATTCTGGTTGGACATTCCTATGGCGGGTTCGTCATCTCCGAAGCTGCCACCGATGCTCCGGGCGTCGTTGGCCTGGTCTATATTGCGGCATTTGCCCTTGATGAGGGTGAGAGTATTGTCAGCGCTGGGAGCCAGTTCCCAGCACTGGAAGCCTATCAACACCTGCTCATCGATTCTCAGGGCTTTGCCTGGCTCGATCCCGATCACTTCCCACAGAACTTTGCCAACGATCTTGATCCTGCGGTGGCGCGAGTGATGGCATCCGCTCAGGCACCGGCTTCGGCTAGCGTTCTCAATACTACAGCTGGTAACCCGGCGTGGAAGTCGCTGCCATCGTGGTATCTCGTTGCTACCAAAGACCGCATGATTCACCCGGATCAGCAGCGCTGGATGGCGAAACGGAGCGGAGCAACGAC
>JAICIM010000200.1 GCA_025928885.1 Ktedonobacteraceae bacterium
TGCTTCTACAAATGAGTAGACGCCGTATGCGATGAAGCCGAGGGCAACGATCGTGAGTAGCACCGGGCCAAAGGGCTGATGGAGCAGGGTTTGCAAGGCAGTGTCCAGCCCTTTCGCACTGTGGGGATCGTGATTGAGCGCGGCGACGATCAGGAAGATCCCAACAATCAGGAAGTCCACACCTAACGCGCCATAGCCCAGTCGTCCCGAAGTCATCGCCGCTTTGCTCAGCAGCGGGTCCAGTCCGGCCAGATTGAAGTGCGAACGGAAGTTGACTGAGTAGGCTTTATAGAAGAAGAAACAGGCCAGACCGACAACGCCTATGCCAATAATGGTGACCAGCACGACGCCAAACGGCTGTTGCAACAACTGATCGGTCCAGCTCTGGGTCGTGGCTGACGAGCTGTTGCCGCCGCTGCTTGCCCCTATGACCATCTGAAAGGCACCGAACGCGAGCAGGGCATAGGAGATGCCAGTAATAGCATAGCCAACGCGGGCGATAATCCCTTTGGCGTCCTTGCCCTTCCTCTCCGTATCAAAGATCGCCTGCGCAAAGCTCCAGAACGCATAGCCCACCAACCCGACGGCCACAATTGCCAGGATGACCCGACCAAACGGCTCGGCATAGATCGTTTTCAGCGCCCCTTTCTGGTCTGTGGCCGCGCCGCCATGCCCAAAGGCGAGTTGAGCTGCCAGACCGCCGATAACGATATAGACGATGCCGTTCACAATATAGCCCAATCTGGCAAGTAGCACCATCCAATGTCCTGTTGCTGCGTGGTGCGCCTGTTGCTTTACTTCGCGCATCCCCTGTTTTGCCGCTTCTATCTCTGTATTCTGGCTCATAGAATTGGTGTCCTTTCAGATAACTTCTATGAATTACGGAATGATGTGATGATTTTTACTGAGACGACTGTAGTTATGATCGTACTATTCCTATGGTATTTGCTATTCTTATTACGGTATAACCTATACAAAAGGATACGTGGCTGTTGAGCAATGAGAGGGTACAGGCCGTTGACACCTCTATTGGCCTGTCTGTACAGAAAGTTATAGGCGGGGATGTTCGTCGGTGATGCGGTCGGCTTCCGGGTCGGTATCATCGCGGTGCGGAAAAAGCTTGAACGCATAGCCTTCCGTCTGCGGCTCGGTGCGAGGATAGCTCTCTCTGGCTGCAAGGTCGGCAAGATGGAAGATGAAGCGCTGTTCGTGTTCGTCGCAGCCAAGATAAATGAGTAGGGGGAAGAGATCAGCATGTTCGAGCATGGCTTCTCCGCGTAGGGCGAGGATGAAGGTGGTGATATCCAGCCCTACGTCCTGAGCGATGGTATGGAGGGAGAGGGTGGTATTTGTGGCCTGTCTGTGCCGTGCGCTGGCGCGTTTGATTACGGCTCGCAATACCTGATGAAACTTGAGTGGGTGTTTCATGAGTGCTTGTGTGACTCCATGCTTCTATGCTCAAATGAGAGAATCTTCATCTGTGTACAACGTTGTATTATATCTTGCCAGCACAAGTGGTGTGCAAGCTGAAAAAAGTACTGTTTGCCAGAGATCAGGAGCGGGCAATTGCATGCAGATGGTGGCGCTGGTGGTAATATAGAGAAAACGAGAGAAAAAGGAGCCGTGGAGCAAGCTATGATAAACTCACAGGTGAGTATAGAGTCGTTCTGGCAGGAAGTGTCGGCGATCCTGGAACGCGTGCGGCAGACTCAGATGGAGGCGATTTGTCGTGCAGCCGGGATATTTGCCGCTGCGATCGAGCGCGATGGCGTGATTCAGGCGTATGGTACAGGGCATTCGCGGGCGTTTACGATGGAGATGGCCGGGCGAGCTGGTGGGCTGGTGCCGGTGAATCGGATCGATCTGGAAGATCTGGCCCTCTATAAGCAGTGGCCGTTCGAGAGAGTGATCAGTCCCGATATCGAGCGCGATCTGGAGGCGGGACAGGCCATTTTATCTTGCTATCGCATCGAGCCGCAGGACGCGTTTATCATCTCCTCCAACTCCGGCATCAATCAAGCCATTATCGAGGTAGCGCTGCATGTCAAGCAGCATGGACATCCACTGGTGGCGGTCACCTCGCTGGCCTCTTCGCAGCAGACAGCCTCGCGCCACGCTTCGGGCCATAAGCTGCACGAACTGGCGGATGTGGTGATCGATAGCTGTATCCCCTATGGCGACGCACTGCTGGAGATGCCCAACGGCGGCAAGGCGTGCGCTGGCTCCTCGATGAGTGGAGCTATGATTGCCCAGATGCTCACCGCCGAAACGATTCGGCTCCTGCTCGCTCGTGGCAAAGAGGCTCCGGTCTATATCTCATCCAACGTGCCAGGCGGGATCGAGAACAATCAACGGCTCGTTCAGCATTATGGGGATCGCATTCGCCCCGTGTGAACACTGCTTATTTGATTGTCAAACCATCGCCGAGCCGCTCTCTCAAAACGGAATGAAGCGGCTCCCAGGCATCATCCCAGGGGAACCAGAGGAATGTCATCAAGCGTCCGTTCACGAGTTCTAATTGCAATTCATCAGTGAGCAGGCCGCGATGAAAATAGGCTCTTCTGATCTGTTCCAGCGGAATCCAGCGGCTTCCTTTTAACATGAGAAGCGCCTCTAGCATTTTTGCATCGAAGATACGCCAGCAAGGCTGCTCCCGACTGGTTGTCGCCCATGTCCCATGTATTACCGTTGTCTCAAGATCCAGCGGGACGCGCAACAATGCGAAGGGAAAGAGCCAGAGTTCTCCATGAATCCAGTCAAGCCATCCCGTCGTCGCGCTGGCCGTCAGCAGAAGAGCTTCAAAAGAGTTTGTCTCGTAAGCGAGAGAATATATTGCATCATAATTCCGCACTATGCTCTGTCCCCACCGAAATGAAGAGAGGATTACTCTCTATTTAGCTTATCCCCGGCAAACTCACCGGCAAATGACCCTGCGCCTCGCTCTCACCGAAGATCACACGCACGGCGGCTGTTAGCGCGGGTGGCGAGTATTCGTAGGTGGCGAGATAGGTGCTGAGCTGCGGGAAGGCGATCAGGTCGTAGGGATTGTGAACGGCCAGACCAATTACGGGTTGACCAGATTGAGACAGCGCCTGCATCAGAGCGGTTTGCTGTGGATCGAGATTGGCGTTGACCGTGATTGCCAGCACGATATCAGCTCCCTGCACCTGATTGAGCAGGGTTTGCACGTCGTCGCTTTGCACCTTGAAGGGATGGACAGTGACGTTGGCGTGGCGCTGCCGGACCTGTTGTACGAGATCATCAATCGCCAGCGTACGATCGGCCACCTCGGTCCAGGCTTCCTTCACGGGATAGACGATGGCGATGCGCTGTGTGGGCTGTATGTGCAGCGGGATTAGCTCTTGCTGGTTCCTGACAAGCGTTGTTGAGAGTGCGTATGCCTGTTCGCTCAATTGTTGGTGCGCGACGTTGCTAACCCACTGTAAAGGCACCTGCGAGGCCGTTTGATCGTCTCCCACCGTCTCCCAGGAGAGATAGCGCTGCTTCAACTGAACGACGCGTTCAACCGCCTGCTGAAGCAGTTCGTGTGGCAGTTCGCCAGTGGCGAGCGCGGCTTTGATGGCGTCGATGCCTGCCAACTGACGTTCGTAGAGGTGCGAGATCAGGACCAGATCGATACCGGCCAGCAGCGCCAGAACGCTGCCCCGTGCAATGCCGACGCCCTCAGAGATGGCCTTCATTTCCAGGCAATCGGAGATAATGACGCCCTTAAAGCCCAGCTGATCGCGCAACAATCCGCGCAAGATGGCAGGGGAGAGCGTGGCCGGGAGCGCCTCGTCGTGGGTGATGGCGGGAAAAGAGATGTGGGCGCTCATGATCATCGCCACGCCTGCTGCAATGCCGCTTTGGAATGGCACCAGCTCGACCTCTTCCAGGCGTTGCAGGGCATAGGGCAGGCTGGGCAGGGCGAGATGCGAATCGACCGCTGTATCGCCGTGACCGGGGAAGTGCTTGAGGCAGGCGATCACACCGGCATCCTGCCATCCTTTGACGGCGGCGCTACCCAGGCGTGCAACCTGTTGCGGATCTTCGCCAAACGCGCGGTTGCCGATGACCGGGTTGGCGGGATTGTTGTTGACATCAACTACCGGGGCGAAATTGAGGTTTACCCCCAACTCTGATAGCTCGTGACCGGCGGCGCTAGCGATTTTGTACGCCATCTGCTCCGAACCGATCGCGCCGAGGGCCATATTGCCGGGGAAGATCGTTGCATCTGGTCCCAGGCGGCGCACAGAGCCGTTTTCCTGATCGATGCCGATGAGTAGCGGGTGGCGATGTCCAGCTTCCCTGGCGATATGCTGCAACTCGCGGGTTAAGCGGCGCAGCTGTTGGGCGTTCTGGACGTTGCGGGAAAATAAGATGATGTTGCCAACGTGGTGGCGTTGAAGCAGCTCAATGATCTCAGGGGAGGGTGTTGGGCCAGGGAAGCCTGCAACCAGCACCTGACCGATCTGTTCTTCTAACGTCATGTTCAGTGGCATCGTGTTCGCATCCTTTCTCTAATTGCTCAAGTCGCGCGACTACTCCTCTGTCAAGCTTCATCAGGCAGATGGAGCGATGACCGTGTATGGCAGGGGCGACGGCTTGTCCTCGCCCTCTGGCCCCCTCCCTACGACACGCGGGAGATCATGGCTCGTGCGGCGCTGAGGGCCGGGTGTTCGACGATGACGACCTGACCGGTGGCGTGTTGGTGATGGATGTGCTGCAAGAGGCGTTCGCGCAGGTCGGCTTCGTGCAGGAGCAGGCCACCACCCAGCGCCAGCGGCAACTCTGTCGGGAGATCCAGCGCTTTGCTCACGGTCAGCGCGGCGAGGGCCAGTTCTGCGGCGGCCTCTTCGATCAGCGCGTTGGCGATGGCGTCACCCTGGCGGGCCGCTTGAAAGACGCAGTTTGAGAGGCGGGCGATCTTTGCCTTGTCGTCGTCGGGATAGACCACACCGATCATGGCGTCGGCCTGCTCAAGTTGCCAGTGTTGGAGGATCAGGTCGAGCAGGAGGGTTGGCTCCCCACGTCCATCGGCTGCCCGGGCCGCTACCTGCAATGCTCGTCGCCCAAGCTCATAGCCGCTGCCCTCGTCGCCCATCACATGGCCCCAACCACCGGCACGCGCCTTGACATCTCGCGCATCTCTTCCCAGCGCGATAGAGCCAGTGCCAGCGATGATCGCCACACCAACGGCGTTGTCCAGAGCGCTCAGGAGCAGTTCGGCGTCGTTGCTCAGGCGAACGGTGGTGGCAAGCGAACGGAGATGAGGGAAGAGGGTCGTGTGGTCTGCGGGCCGGTCAAGCCCGGCCAGCCCTAACCATGCACTTTGAATGGAGATAGGGCCGAGTGTTTGTGTTGCCTGCTCAACGGCGCTGTGGATGCTAGTGAGCGCCGGTTCCAGGCCAACGGCGGCATAATTGGAACTGCCAGCAATGCCGCGACCACGCTCCTGGCCCTCACCATCGACGAGTATTGCGAGTGTTTTGCTGCCACCGCCGTCGATGCCCAGATAATAGTGTTGTAAGCTCACGCTTGCTCCCCTCCTGAATTATGAGATGAGCTGTTCGCGCTTCATATTGGTGTAGAACGTGTATTTGCTGCCACAATAGACCGCTTTGGCGTATTCGATGGGCTGGTCACGTTCTGTATAGGTGGTGCGGCGTGTGAAGAGGACGGGGCTACCTGCCGGGATTTTCAGGAGTTGTTCTTCCTCGCGTCCAGCCAGACCTGCCTCCAGTTCTTGCTCGGCCTCCAGCAGGGTGATGCCATATTTGGTTTCAAGCTGGCGATAGAGCGAGTTCTGCTCTAAATCTTCTTCGAGCAGCCGTTCGCAGCCAATGAAGTTCAGTTGCGATTGTTCGATAGCCAGTGGTTCACCATCGGCAAGGCGCAGGCGACGCAGGCAGAAGATCAGCTGGCCCTCTTTGATGCGCAGGCGTTCGGCAGTGTTTTCATCGGCGGCAGACATGGTGGCTGAGAGGACTTTGGTGGCTGGTCGCTGCCCTCGCGCTCGGATGTCCTCGGTAAAACCAGTGAGGCGAATCAACTGTTGCGAGATCTTCAGGTGGCTCACAAATGTGCCTTTGCCCTGTTCGCGATAAAAGAGACCTTCGTTCACCAACTCAGTAATTGCCTGTCGTGCGGTCATGCGACTGATGCCATACTGCTCGCCCAGTTCGCGCTCAGAGGGAATAAGATCGCCCGGTTTCCACTCGCCAGTACGGATTTTTTCCCTCATAATCTCTTTTAACTGATAATAGCGTGGGAGTGGGCCTTTTTTGAAAAGTGTGTTCATGCGTCCTATCCAATCTTTTCCCTGGCTTCTCTGCAAGGCGTCTCTTGTTCCATCAGCGCGTCCAGACTGATAGAAAGGCAACTCCTCCAAAAACGACACACAGCAGCTCTCGCCGCTAGCAATGCTCGTTATCAAGAATGCTGAGTTATGTACCTGCCCTGTACGCTTGCCTTTCTGTGCTACAAAGTGGTATAGAAAGTGGTATAATTGGTATATTGTATATACCACTTTACTCTAGCCATCATCGCATACTTTTATTGCTGCGTCAAGGGAGGTGAAGGGTATATATGGTGCGCTCGACAACTGCAAGGGATTGTTGCTACTGTATGAACCTGCATCGGAGCTGTGTCGAGCAGCATTGAGGTTGATGAGGTCGTATCGAGGTTGATTGTCATGCGGGCATACCTCATACCTCGCTATTCATAATGTGTATGTAAAGGGAGAAGATCAATGCGTTTTACGTTACGTGGTCCACGTTTGGTCGATGCCACAACCGATCTCGCTGTTGGCGACATTACTATCGATAACACGCGGATCGAGGCAGTCGGCGATCCATTGCATGATGCTGGAGAGGTGATCGATGCCACGGATGCCATTATCATGCCCGGTTTTATTGATGTGCATACGCATGGTGGAGGCGGCTTCAATCTGCACACAACCGATGTAGAGGAGATTCATTCATATTTGCGCTGGACGGCTGGGACGGGCGTCACCTCCTGTCTGGTTGCGGTGGTTGGCGTTCCCAATGCGATTCCCCGCGAGCAGTTGCGCACGGTGGTACAGGCGATTGAGCAGACAAAACGACGCGAGCGGGCAATTGGTGCGGAGCCGCTGGGCATCCATCTTGAGGGACCATATATCAACGTGGCCCGGCGTGGCGCTCATCCCCCCTCCTGGTTGCGCATCCCCAATGAGGCCGAAACCGAAGATGTATTGGCGACGGCTGGCGGTTATTTGCGCCTGATTACGCTGGCCCCTGAACTGCCTGGCGCTCCAGCGATGATCCGGCGCTTGGTCGAAGCAGGCGTGACGGTGAGCATAGGGCATACAGACGTGGATTACGAGCAGGCGTTGGAGGCGATCCAGCTGGGCGCGACACATATGACGCACTGTTTTAACGCGATGCGTCCCTTGCATCATCGCTATCCGGGGCCGCTGGCTGCCGTCTCCGATTCACCCCGGGTGTATGGCGAGTTAATCAACGATGGGATACATGTGCATCCGGCGCTGGTGCGTATCCTGGTGCGGTTCCTCGGACCTCAGCGCACGATTATCATTACCGATGCTCAGGCGTGCGCGGGGATGCGTGGTGGCACTTTTGAGTTTGCCGGTCAGCGCGTACATGTCATTGATGGGGCCGCCCGTCTGGATGATGGGACGTTGGCTGGCAGCGTCTTAACGATGGATCTGGCGCTACGCAATATGCTGAAGTTTACCAGTGTCTCGCTTTCGAATGCCGTGCGGATGCAGACGCTCAATCCGGCGGAATCGATCAAGGTGGCGGACCGCAAAGGCCGTTTGCAAGCTGGCTACGACGCCGATCTGGTGATTATGGATCGCGACCTGAACCTGCAAGCTACCATCTGTCACGGCGCGGTCACCTTCGCCACTGACCAATGGCGCGAACGTGTGGCGTTGTTGCTTCCCGCATAAGCGGAGGTGAGCGGTGGAGCATTCCCATTCGGCATATTTGAGAGGAGAATGCTTCACCATTGCACATTTACAACGTACGTGTGATCTTGTTCAGGCCGCGTGGCACATCGGGATTGTAGCCTTTGCTGATGGTGAGGTGCATCGCCAGCAGTTGCCCCGGAATGATGGCGGGAACCGGGCTGAGCCATTCGGGAACGCCAGCTTTAATGGGCAGGGGCGTTTTGGCGGCTGAGAGCGCTTGAGCGGAATCGGAGATCACTAATAGTTCGGCTCCGCGCTGCTGCAATTCGCCGGTCAGTTCGAGCATATCTTGCAAGGTGGCACCGGTTGGCATGATGAGAATGGTTGGGGTGCCGCTGTCGATGGTGGCGATTGGGCCGTGACGGAAGTCTGCCGACGAGTACGAGGTTGCCATGACATAGGTTAGCTCTTTGAGCTTGAGGGCCAGCTCGTAGGAGGTGGAGTAGTTGTAGCCACGCCCGATCACGACGCACTCCTCCATATAGCGATAGCGCTCGGCCCGCTGTGCGATTTCGCTGGCCCCTTGCAGTGCGGCGGTGATGGCGTCCGGCAATTGTTGCACTTCGGCCAATCGTTGGCGGTCACCATGCCAGGCGGCGGCAAAGAGCATCATGACGACCAGTTGCGCGAGATAGGTCTTGGTGGCGGCGACGCTGCGTTCAGGTCCGGCGTGTAGTTCGATGACGTGATCGGCCATTGCTGCCAGGGGAGAGTTGCCGTCGTTGGTAATTGCCAGCGTGGGGCGGCCCTGTCGCTTCCCCTCTTCCAGCACGGCGATGATGTCGGGCGATTGTCCCGATTGCGAGATGCCAACAACCAGCGCGTTGCTCATGCGCGGCGCTTTCTGATACATGGTGTGCAGCGAGGGCGTGGCGAGGGCGACCGGATAGCCGCCGAACGTAGCCCAGGCGTATTGCGCATAGGTCGCGGCATGATCAGACGAGCCACGCGCCGCAATAATCACATAGTCGAAGGCGGGCAACTGAGCAACGCTGCGTGTAATATGATCGGTTTCACGCTCCAGCAGGCGGGCAATAACCTCCGGCTGGCTGTGAATTTCCTGTTCGAGCAATGACATAACATCCTCCATGATGAGTATTATTCGTAGCCGCGCAACTTTATCGCGCATCTTCGTACAGGCGCGATACAGTCGCGCGGCTACGACATTTGGAGTAACCACAATAATGAGGCCCTGGCGACGCGGTGGGATTATATCCCCGCTGTCAAATGTATTTCTTTATTACTATACTACAAAAATGGTCTAGTGGTCTAGATGTCTTGACAATACGCCCAAGACAGAGTACAGTACATATATATCAATCACTATCCGACGCCAGAGAATCAACCCGGCGCATCCCTATTCTTCTTTTAAAATGTGCCGGATGAACCACTGCGACACTAGCAGGAAGGAGGAGTAGAAACCCAGGAAGGGACGCTCAGGTGAAAAACAACGCGGTTCACCTCCTACATGTATCATTATCCCGTGTCACTGCACAGACCTGGATCATCATAGCGCGATGTCGCTCTGTACGCATTCATAAACGGTGCATTCATTACGGATGCCCCGGCGAATAGTCATGTCCTATTCATATTGTTCCGTTGTCCTGGTATTTTAAATAGCCGATAGACAAACAGTTTATCGCTGTGAGGAGGTTTCGGATGACTTCCAACGCTCTGATAGCACGCTCTCGCCAGCGCATGAAAGGCGGGATGCTCGCTTTCTCACTCCTGGTTATTTTCGGCATGGTGTTGGCTGCCTGTGGTGGCGGCTCTGGCAGCACCGGCAACTCCACCAGCGGCGCGAAAAAGACGACCCTCACGGTTGGCGCTCATGTTGGTGGCGACTTCACGCAGGCGCTCAGCCCCTATAATCCCTCTCCCAACGAAGGCATTCAGGGATTGGTGTATGAGCCGCTGTACTATATCAACAAGCTCGACGGATCAGAGACGCCCCTGCTGGCCTCCAGCTACTCATGGAGCAGCGACCACAAGCAACTGACGTTCACAATGCGACCCAACGTCAAGTGGTCCGATGGTCAGCCCTTCTCGTCCGAGGATGTGGCCTTTACCTTCAACATGCTCAAGCAGTATCCAGCAGCCGACCTCAACGCGCTCTGGACCTATCTCAGCAGCGTCACGGCCCCCGATGCCAACACGGTGACGCTCACCTTCAGCAAAGCCTATGTCCCGCTGTTCTGGTATATCGGCGGGCAGACCTGGATCGTGCCAAAGCATGTCTTCGCGACCGCTGGCGATCCCACCAAGTTCACCAATGAGAAACCTGTTGGCACCGGCCCCTTTACCTTTAAGAAGTTTTCGCCACAGGTGTTGGTCTATGCTAAGAATCCTAGCTACTGGCAGGCCGACAAGGTGAAGGTTGAGCAGGTGCAGTATCCTTCGGTCAAGGACAACTCGACGCTGCAACTCAAGATTGCGAAGGGCGAGATCGACTGGGGTGGCTTCTTCGCGCCCGATCTGGACAATACATTCGTGGCGAAAGATCCCGCGCACAACCA
>JAICIM010000739.1 GCA_025928885.1 Ktedonobacteraceae bacterium
ACCGATCAGGGTGATCTTTCCCTTGCGCATGGGGAGTACATTCTGCTTTTCTAACATTAATTTCATCGGTGTGAGTCCCCTTTTCGACTTGCTGATTGCATCAACATCAAAAGATATGCCAGTGTCATCACCTACACGCTTCTGAAGTGCAAAGGGTTTCTCAGCTATTAGCGACCTGAAAACGCTCCCAGGCTATCAGCGTCGCGCGACTGTATCGCTCCTATTGCTCCTCTAATAACGCTCCTCCTTTTCGTAGTTGCGCGACGCTGATAGCCTGGCCCTCATCCTCAATGGGGCCAGCAGCGCGATAAAGTCGCGCAACTACGAATTATGTGGGATTAACGAACGGCGATGGCGGCGTCAATGACGGCAGATCCCATCTGAGTATTTGGGATGCCTGAACCGCTGTAATCCAGGTCGTAGTTATAGGTTGGTTGGACCGGATTGGCGCTGACGCGCGGTGTGGCATCGGAGCTAAGGAAATCCGTGACCGAGCGGCGCAAGAGCTGGCTCAGTTGGGTTGCGGTAAGATTAGGATGCGCGGAGAGGGCCAGCACGGCTACTCCAGCGACCTGTGGCGTTGCCATCGAGGTTCCCTGGATGTTTGTATAACAGGTGTCACAGGGATTGCCGCTGGGATCAAAGGCCCAGGCCCCAAAATCGCCTGGATTGTCGCTGGCCGTCGGCGATGAGGGGTCCAGACGAGCGCAGTTATCGCTCAGGCAATCGAACTTGGGGACGTTGTAGTTGCGGTCTCCTCCCGGGGCCGAGACATCGATGCGCGGTCCATAGTTGCTGTAATAGGTGAGCTGATCGCGCAACCCGGTGCCAAACTGCCCAAACTTCGTCTCCGTCTGGCTGGTTTCAATGCTCGTGACACGGTTCACAACTGCGACCGAGACCACGCCGGGAACTCCCCCTGGCACGGAGGTTGTACCACGCAGATCGTTCTTCGAATCATTCTTAGGGGTACTATAAGCAAGGCTGCCCACGCTCTTCACGCGCCCCTGCCGATCCAATTGTACGTGCTCATTACCTGACGCTGCGATGACAAGCGTTCCGTGTTTGAGCAAATAGGCAATGACCTGCTGATAGGCGCGATAGACAACCGGCTGGTCGCCGACCTGTTGCTGGGTGCCGCAGTAGGTTGAGCTGGGGACGACGCCATCAGCACACAGGAAACCACCAAGCGACATGCTTTCGATACGCGCACCAACCTCGTTGCCGTAGAGCATACCCGTAAGAATCCAGCTATCGGCACCGGAGCCACAGGCACCCAGCACGCGAATATTGATCAGGGTCGAAGCAGGGGCTATTCCGGTCATCAGCGGACCATTGATGCCCGCGATATGGGTATTGGTCCAGGTGCCATGCCCGTTGAAGTCCTCAGTACTGCTATAGGTATTGGCATCTTGCGGACAATCCGGCGTTGGCTGCACAAACGAGCGACTGGCGATGGCATCATAGTTGCTACCCACCTCTTCATGAGTGGAGCGCAACCCGGTGTCCAGCACGGCGACGCGAACGCTGGAGGAGCCACGCGTGGTTTGCCAGGCATGCGGCAGATGGATACGAGCCAGATCCCACTGGAACGAACAGGTCGTGCGAACGCTGGAACAGCCTTTAGGCTTGCCCGGAGCGCTTTTGATGGCGACCCCTTCGTTGGTGGGGATTTTCATATGCAAGCCATCTTTCGCCACGCCACTGACCCCCGGCATGGTCGCCAGATCAGCAGGATTGCTTGAGCGTACGATCAGCAGACCGGCCTGCGAAAAGTCTTTGAGGATGGTATGCCCACGAGCTTTGACGGTCGCCTGATTGACCTGCGCCCCTCCATTATACAGAACAATATATGTGGAGGCGGGACCGGCAGCTTTCACGCTGAAGAGGGTGCTACCAAGCGTCATTCCGGCGACTGCCAGAGTGACCGCGCCGAGCAGCACAGCCATGCTCACACGCGAATGGAGAATACGCATACGCGTCTTCCTTTCATAACTAACTGAAAAATACGTTGCAGCTTTCATATTCAACGACGCCCTGATAGCTTTTCGCGCACCGCCACTCTATCTGGCTAGCCGTGCGGCTGCTGCAAGTTGTTCAGTTTTAACCCATTACATTGCTTATCTTCCTATTTCGAGCATCATTGAAGAAAAGTATAGTCCAGGTGAGAGCGAGCGTCTAAGGAGAAAACCTGTGATTCTGGTTAAGAGTCGGTTGTAATCCAGGCTATGCGTAACATTTTCTACATTCTTATGAAGAATCTATTAATAAATTTGAATATTACAAGATAATTTGATGTAGTAGGTACAATGTATAGAAATACAAGTATTCTCTTGTATGTTTGTTCTTGATTTTGAAGGAGAGATACCTGTGGAAAGGCATGAGAATATCCTGATTCCTACCAACGAGCAAAGTGTGGATTTCTAATTTCTTCCCTCTTTTCTCCTATTGGGAAGCTCGGCAAAATGTTATAGTAATCTCGCTCTTGTTTGTCAGAAGCCTCATAGAGATGGCCCAGGTCTTTTTCATCAGGAACAGAGGAGCTTATTATATGCATGGCCGGTTAGATCGTTCACCACATCTCCCCTGGTGGGCAATTGTTGTTGGTATCGCTGCCGTCATCCTCATCGCCGGTGTACTTATCATAAATATACCAGCACGCGTATCTACCAGAGCTACCAGTAAAAGCGTCACCCCTACGCCCACGCAGGCCACACCAATCCCGGCTGCCTCCCCTCTCATTTTTGGCACCAACCTCGATCTTTCCGCCAATCGCGATCAGGCGCTTGCCACGCTC
>JAICIM010000238.1 GCA_025928885.1 Ktedonobacteraceae bacterium
CGCGAACAGCCCCAGCACGCTGAGCAGCAAACTGATCCCAACGGCAGCGAACCCACCTGTAAAGATGAAGGGCAGCACGGGAATAATTGCTCCAATTACGAAGAGGAAAAACGAGGTGATGGCAGCCGCCCAGGCCGAACCGCCCAGCTCCTTTGGGTCAATCCCTAACTCTTCTCGTGCTAGCGTATCAAGCGCGGTATGGCTCTGCTGCATCAGGTTGGCCGCGAGTTCCTGCGCGGTCTTCTCATCTATCCCCTTCGATTGATAAATCAGGGCCAGCTCCTCTCGCTCTTCTTCAGGAGCATGCAACAATTCTTCTTTCTCGATCGCGATCTGGTGCATGTTGAGTTCGCGCGAGCTTTGCACCGAAACCCATTCGCCAATCGCCATAGAAAACGCTCCCGCCAGCAATCCCGAGAGACCGGAGATAAGCACCGCCTGACCGGCAAGCGTCGCTCCTGCAACGCCCATTACAAGGCTTAGATTTGAGGTCAGGCCATCGCTTGCGCCCAGCACAGCGGCACGCAACTCATTCCCACCTGCGCTGCGATGCCGACCCTCAAACTGTGCCAGCAAAGGACCAGCAATACCGCCTTTCATGGTCGATTGCAGATAGCGAAAGAGACGTGCATGTGAGCGCTCATCTTCCGGTAAGCCAGCTTCCACCGCCTCTGGCTGGTTATCATAGATATTCACAGCCCCTCTTTCCATAGATGAGATTGTCGAGAGCACTGCTCCCGTTCCCATACGTTTCGCCAACCACAACAATGTACGCATCCGCCAGTTAGGAGCATATGTTGGCACGGTTTCACCCGCTTTCTCCAGATAACCCTTCCAGAGCGCGGCGTGGCGCTGCTCGATATCCGCAATGCGCCGATATAGTTCCGCTAGGTGCTGATCAGCTTCAACTTCGGCAAGCTCCCGATAGAGATAGACCCCTTCTTGCTCAGAGAGATAGTATTCACGATAACGCTCAACGTCACCGCTGGCTGGTGTGCTATTCCTGGTTTCTTGCATGATTTGCTCACCCCTGCTTATTATCAATACACCTTCTCACGTCCCTTCCATGTTAGCACGTAGGCCGGCCTCTAGCTACTTCATCAGTCCTCTCAACAAAAAGTGAGACCTGATTGAGAGGCGATCAACACGCCAGCCCTACAGCAGCAAGGTGGTATACTGAAGTACGTACTCTTGTGTAAGCGCTTTTGAAGAAGGAGATTGCTTGTGGCTCCATCAACAGCAGGACGCTCATTTCCTCAATATCGTCCGGTAACGCTGGCTCGTCGGGGCATCGTTGCTGCCCCACATTATCTGGCTGCGGAAGCCGGGCTAGATCTTCTAAAAGCCGGTGGCAACGCTCTTGACGCCGCCATCGCCGCCAATGCCATGCTTCAGGTCGTCTTTCCCTTTGTCTGTGGCCTGGGCGGCGATATATTTATGATTATCTACGAAGCCAGCAGCGGGAAGCTCTACGGACTCAATGGCAGCGGACGAGCGGCACGGGCCGCAACTATCGAGCGCTATCGTGAGCTGGGCCATACCACAATGCCCACATTCGGTATTCACACAATCACCGTTCCTGGCTGCGTGAGTGGATGGGGCGAAGCTGCACAGCGCTTTGGCCGCCTGGGATTGGCACAGGCGCTGGCTCCTGCCATCTCTTACGCCGAAGAGGGCTTCGCAATCGGCCCGAGTCTGCACGCCGCCTTAACACGTGTCAGCGCTCATCCTGAGACGCACCGTTCCTGGCACACCCACTTTCTCCCTGACGGTCAGGTGCCGCCGATTGGTGCAGTGATGCGTTTCCCCACGCTGGCCCAAACCTTGCGTACCATCGTCAAAGAAGGCCCCGAGAGCTTTTATCGTGGCAGCATTGCAGAACAGATAGCCGCTTTTTTTGCTCGCGAAGGCGGGCTGATCACACGTGAAGACCTGGCCGCCCATCAAAGCCAATGGGTGACGCCGCTGAGTGTCCCGTTTCAAGGTCTCACGGTCTATGAATTGCCACCCAATACTCAGGGCGTGACAGCGCTCCAGATGCTTGGCATGCTGGACCAGCTAACGCTCGGCAACGATCCGCTCTCTCCTGAAACGGTCCATCTTGCGGTGGAAACAAAGAAGCTGGCCTTTGCCGATCGGGCGGCCTATCTAACTGATCCGCTTCATATGAAGATCAACCCGGAACAGTTGATCGCACCGGGCTATCTGGCTCAGCGGCGCTCACTGATCAATCCCGAACAGGCATTGCCTTCGGTCGCCCCTGGCAGCTTCACCGGCGATACCATCTATTTATGTACCGCCGATAAAGATGGCAACGTTGTTTCGCTGATTCAAAGCAACTATATGGGCTTTGGTAGCGGTCTGGTGGTGGACGACGCCGGGATCGTGCTGCAAAATCGCGGCGCGTATTTCTCGCTCGCTCCGCAGGCCGCAAACAGGATCGCGCCGGGAAAGCGCACATTACATACCCTCATCCCCTCTATGGCCCTCAAAGACGGACGACCCGCAATGGTCTTCGGGACAATGGGAGGAGATGGTCAGGCCCAGACACACCTCCAGGTCTATACGGCAGCCACGCATTTCGGACTGAATATTCAGCAAGCTATCGAGATGCCCCGCTGGCTGCATGGGCAGGCATATGATGCCAACGACACGGAAACGCTGCTTGTGGAGGGTCGTTTTCCCGCAGAAACCCTCCAGACGCTCCGGCATATGGGCCATACAGTACAAGAAGGAGACGCGTGGCTCACGGCGATGGGATACGCTCAGGGCATTATCTTTGATCCCGCCACAGGGGTGATGCAGGGCGGGTCAGATCCCCGTGCCGAAGGGATCGCAGCTGGCTGGTAGGGAAAATATTGAGGTTGAGTTTCTCGCGCTCCCTTGACTTTCCAGCGAGTTTCTCAGTATACTTCTCTCGTAGGGAAACGTTTCCACATAGAGAAATGCAGGCGAAGCAATGACCACCATTAAAGATATCGCGCAGGCAGCGGGCGTTGGAGTAGGGACGGTATCGCGCGTCTTAAACGGGACAGGATATGTGAGTGAAGAGACGCGGCAAAAAGTGTGGGAGGCCGTGGAGCAATTTCACTATGTCCCGAATGGTGCGGCTAGAACGCTGGTGACGAAACGGAGCATGGCGATCGGCGTCGTCCTGCACGATTTGACGAATCCGTTTGTTCCCATGCTGGCGCGAGGGATCGAGGACGAGGCGAGGCGTCATGGCTATACCATGATGGTGCTGGACACCGATTGGCAGCCGGAGAACGAGCTTCAGACCGTCACCATTTTGCGCCAGCAAGCGGTAGATGGGGTGGTCCTGGTTTCGCCTGCTTATGGAGAGCTTTTAGTCGGCAAATTTCAGGATGTCAATATACCGGTGATCGTCGTCGATCATGGCGATGCGTCCGGCATGTCACACATTACCGTTGACCATTACAACGGAGCCAGGAAAGCGATTGCGTGGGCAAAGCAGCAGGGGCATAGCGCCATCGGCTTCCTTGCTGGTCCGCGCGATCTGCGTTTCGCCGATTTACGCCTGCGTGCCTATCTTGATAGCATCGGCCTGGAGAATCTGCCGCTAGAAGAGGTGGATCAACACGAGGAACTACCGATTGTTCGTGCCGATTTTCTCTTCGAACAGGGTCGTCTCGCGACTGAAACGCTCCTGCGCACCCATCCTGAAGTGACCTGTATCTTTGCCGCCAACGATCTGTCCGCGCTTGGAGCTTTACGCTATCTGGCTCAGCAAGGCATTGCAGTGCCAGCACAGGTTGCCGTCATTGGTTTTGACGATATCTTCGTCTCGTCGCTCGTGCATCCCACGTTGACGACCATTCATCAGCCAATGTACGACATCGGCGTAGAAGCAGCACGCTTACTGATGCAACGGCTCCAGCAGCCAGATCAACCAGTAGCACAACGGGTCTTTGATCTGACCTTGATTGTGCGCGAATCTTGCTAGGATGAGATGGGTTAGAAGAAATACTTCTTTTCTGCCGGCCCTACCTCATCAATACATCATCAAGAGAGGAGGAGCATTCGTGCTGTCATCTACTGTTAGGCTTCATCTATATAAGCCTGATGTCCAGCGGTACAGATGACATGGTTATTTTTTCATGGAGTCTCATTGTCAACCAGCAGAAGCTCGTTTTGGCGGGTGAATGCTCCAGTTTCCCATCTGAAAGGACAGATGATATGGCACAACATGTGTTGCCGCACGCCATGCGCGTTCCAAATTTTACTGGCAATGGAAAGATCGATCGTGTTGAAAAAGCGGTCCCAACGCCGGGACCGGGACAGTTATTGATAGAGGTGAAGGCAAACGCCATCTGTGGCACGGATCGCGAACAGTTCTATCACGGTTCTGATGTCACGCCAGGACATGAAGCAACCGGGATTGTTGCCGCAATCGGTCCCGATACTCATACGCCGGTTGGCACACCGGGCGTCATTTTCCTGATGGATTATTGCGGGCATTGCCGCTCCTGCTCTCAGGGCTTCACGAACCAGTGTTTGCAGAAGCGCGGCGATATGGGCTTCAACAAAGATGGCGGCTACGGCTCGTATGAACTGGTGAACGAAAATATCTTCTTCCCAATTGACCCGGACATTCCCCTGACCGATGCGACGCTTTTGCTGGATATCATGGGGACGGGCGGCCATGCGATCAAGCGTAGCAAGCTGATTCATCCCGATATCACCTCGCTCGTGGTCACAGGAGCAGGCCCCATCGGGCTGGCGGTGCTGGCGATGGCGAAGATCGTGCTGGGCGAAGATATCCCTGTGCTGATCTCCGATGTCAGCGAGTATCGTCTGCAATTGGCAGAACAACTGGGCGGCAGGCCGATCCAGCTTAAGGAGATGACATTGCAGGAGGGAGCACGCAAACATGGGCTAGCAACGGTCGATCTGGCCGTTGATTCGAGCGGCAAGGGCGTTGCTCGCCAGGATGCGCTACATCTGCTCGCCCAGCGCGGCGTGCTGGTCTGCGTTGGTCATGGCGAAGACCTGCATCTTCAGGTATCTGCCGATCTGATCTCCACCGAACGAGCGGTGATGGGCAGCGAATACTTTGGCTATCGCGAGCTGGCCACCAACCTGGAACTGTTGCGCCAGCATCGCAGCTATCTGCGCCAGATTATTACCCACACCTACCATGTCAGCGAGATACAGGAAGCGTTTGACCTGTTCTTCCAGGGCAAGACGGGCAAGGTGGTGGTTGAGCAATGAGCGAGCAGCAACCGATCAAAGTTGCCCTGATTGGCGCAGGCGGCTGGGGGCAGCAACATGCGCGGATCTTTGCGGCCCGCCCCGATATCGATTTCTGCGCCATCGTAGGACGAACTGAGGAGAAGACGCAGAGACGTGCCGAATCGTTCGGAGTTCGCGCCTATCAGGATATCGACCAAATGCTCGCAAAAGAGCAGCCCGATCTCGTGAGCCTCTGTCTGCCCAATCAAGGCCATTTCCAGACCACACTGCGGGTAATCGAGGCAGGTTTTCCGCTGCTCGTAGAGAAACCGCTGGTCTTCGATCTGCGCGAGGCAGACACCCTGCTTAACGAGGCGGCAAAGCGCTCGCTCTTTTTCGCCATCAACTTCAACCATCGTTATGCACGCCCGGTCCAACTGGCGCATCAAGCCATCGAGGCGGGACGCCTGGGCGACCTCACCTTTGCAACCTGGCGCTTCGGCGGCGAAGGCAGCAGCGATCATCCCCATGCCAACCTGATCGAAACGCAGTGTCATGGGTTTGACATGCTCGAATGGCTCTGCGGCCCCATCGACTCGATCATGGCCCAGATGACAGACAAGACCGGTGGCGGTTATCGCACGCTGGTGCTGGCCCTGCATTTCGCCAACGGCGCGGTGGGCAGCCTGGTTGGTTCCTACGATACGTCGTATGCCTACCCTGATACCCATCTCGTCGAAATCAACGGCGGCAAAGGACGCGTCTTGATTGAAGATACGGTTCGCCGCTATAGCTTCCAGGCGGTCGGCAACGAGACGGGCGAGATCTGGCAGGCGGGTTACTTTAACGACCTGGACCGCGAGTTTCACCGCACCTTCGACAGACATATGGACGCCTTGTTCTCGGCCTTCAAGGAGGGCAAGGAGCCACCCATTCACGCGCAGGCCGGGCGACGTGCGTTGCAACTTGCACAGGCTGCCATTCAATCGTTTGAAACTGGCAAGCGCGTCTCGACGATCTGAACGTGTCGTTTCATGGTGTGGTCATTCGCTTGGGAGGACTGAAAGCAGCCAGCATGAGCAGAGTACGTTCATGCTGGATCTCCACATATGACAATGTGTAGGTCAGGCTTCTTTCTGCTGAACGTTCACCTCATGATCCTGAAAGAAATAACGCCAGGGGCCACAACCGAGCATGAAGGGCTGCATCAGTGCTCGTTCGGCCTGCACGGTATGCATCAAATCATGCGCCGCCCATGTATGCAGCAACTCTTCAAGGGTAACGGTGCCGAACCGGGGATGTTGTACGCTTCGTTGCGAATCTTCATCTTTCACCCCGCTTAACAACGTCAGATTTTCGCGACGCTGCTGTGCGAATGCCGCCGCCAGTTGCTCGGGACTCAGCGCTGCAAGATCGGAATGAGGCTTCTGGGGATCATATGCCGTGAAATCCTGTCCGGCTAAGAAAGCCTGGAAGCGGACGGGAAAGAGCGAACGTTCCGCATCCAGCAAATGTTGTAAGCAATTGAGCGCCGACCACTCCCCTGCTGCCGGGACACGGGTCAACAGATCGCCAGGCAGCGTACTGATTAACCGCTGCCATCGCTCAGGGGTGGTAGAGAGAACCGCCCGCACATGCTCTAACAAGTTATCCAAGAAAAACCTCCTGTCATTTACCCTCTGGGACATTCAAAAAGTTGGAGATCCTACCAATTATGTGAGCAGACACGATGCATGTAGCACAATTTTGCCATGCATCGTATCCCTCAGCCAGTGGCAGAAATGACAGGAGGCATCAAAAAACCGTCATTCTCTGGCCTGGAGAGACGAGTAGTTGAGGGTTTTCCCGTTAGAGGTCTCAGGCTTCTCCGCCGAATATGGCTGTCGCCTGACGAGCAACCTCGTCCTGGTCAACATCCCGCACATGTTGGGCAAGTCCCCAGCGGTATCCAAACGAGTCTGCAAGTTGCCCATACCGATCGCCCCAGAACTGTTCCTGCAATGGTTGTAAGACGGTTGCTCCAGCATCGACCGCACGCTGCCAGAGGGCATCGACGTTTTCAGTGGAAATATGTAGCACGATCGGAGTGCCGCCCATTGCCAGTGGCGAAAGAATACCAGCTTCAGGGAATTCGTCCGCGAGCATGACTGCTGAATCGCCGAACCATAGAGCGATCTGCATATACTTTCCACCGCCCACGGGAATGCGTCCTCGCTCTTGCGCCCCCAACGCGGCTTTATACCATTCGGCTGCTCGTGCCGCGTCGCGCACAACAAGATGCGGTGTGATGGTATGCATTCCATCGGGAATCGCTTGTATCTCGGGCTGAGTCATCGTTATGTTCCTCTCTTTTTCTGCCTAACGCCAATAAAACACACATGCTATCCATACATTATGTCTGGACACAGTGTATACTATTCTGAAAAGATGTGTCAAGGGAGCAGCGGCTTCTTGCGTTGAGATACGGAGGTGTTGTACAGTACGAAAAATAGGGATGGAAGGATTGTCTTATGTCAGGACGCTTTGCCAGAAGGAATGAGCGCCATCAAAACCGGGAAGAGTCGGAGCAACGAGATGTCCGGGAGGCTATTCTGAATGCGACCGAGCACCTACTAGCACAACAGCGTTTCGACGAACTGAGCGTCGCCGATATCTTGAGCGCTGCCCGGGTTTCGCGTGCCAGCTTCTATTTCTATTTTGAGAGTAAATATGCTGTCCTTGCAGAACTGGTCCGCCGTGCCGTTCACGAGGCTCAGACCGTGGCCCAGCCCTGGGTTGAGCAAGAGAGCATATCTCCAGAACAGACGCTGCAAGAAGGCACAAGACAGGGATTACATCTCTGGCTCAGCCATGCTCCGGTCTTACGGGCCATTGTCGAACACTGGCGCTCCGACGAGCGGCTCTCGGCGCTCTGGATGGAAATGATGGACGGCTTTACGGCTGCCGCTACCCAGCGGATTGAGCGCGATCGGGCGGCTGGACGCGCTCCTCAAACATCTGTGGACGCCGCTACGCTCGCCAGCACGCTGACCTGGATGAGCGAACGTATTTATTACCTTGCCGCCATCAGCCATCCAGCCTTCCGTGACGAGCAACAGGTTATTCGCGCCCTCACCGATGTCTGGCTCTCCGCTATCTACAGCGGGCCACCTTCGCAACCAGAATCTCTATAATATGCTCAGGGGATTCAATTGATGAAATCCTCTGTGACCCAGATGAGGCCCTTTGTATCAATATAGATCCCAATACCAATATGGTGATAACTCGTGCTGAGCAAGTTGCGACGATGACCATCGTTGGGGGCCTTCTCGCTGAGCATCCCCTGCTCAATATTGGTTTTCACGGCGCTCCACTGATCGGGCGTGGGCGAGGTGTACCCGGCATTTTCGCCACAAGCCATCCAGCTCACTCCCGCGTTGCTCAGACGGTCACAGGGAGCAGGTTCGCCGGAACACTGATGAGAGAGTCCACATCCCTGCCCCATTGTCTTGCTGTGCGTTGCAGAGACGGCAGCTATTTTGTCATCCCATGTATAAGCGGGTAATCCTTCAGCGGCACGATCGCTATTAATCTGCTGAAAGAGCTGCTGGACCAGCGGTGACGTACCGGCGCTGGCTCCGCTGGAAGTAGGTGTCGCCCGCACAGCAGTGGGAACCGGAGTGGGCGTCGCGGGCGTCCTGGTCGGGGCAGGAGTTCTGGTCGAACCGGGAGCTGCTGTGGGTGGTGTCGTAGGAATTGTAGCGCCAGTTGCAGTCACAGCCGTAGAACTGGGCGCAGGCGTGGTGGCAACTTTTGTGGGCATGGTCCCCGTAGGGTGTGGCACAAACGACCAGTCAGCAGTGGAAGAGCTGGCTGGCGTTATGGATGGTGGCGCAGACAATCCTTTCTGTCCAGTATCAGGCGCAACAGGACGCAATAAAAAGATACCAGCAATAATCCCTAGCACAATAACGATGGAGATGCTACTTATAACCATTTTACGTCTCATCAGGGTTCCCTCCGCATCAACGACTTCTTGTATGATCTCTGCCGCAGCACGATCTTCAGATAGAAGCAGGCAAACATCCTCTATTGTGTATGACGGGGAATCATACGGTATGTAGTCATTTCCCAGCTTGCTTGCTTATGCCAGGGAGAATAGTACCAGAGCACGAATGACGGCGAGTGCATCACGACATTCACACCAATTACCAGGAGCCGATTTTCTTCGCCTTGAGGGTTTTGCTACCTAACATCTCTGCTGAGATACAACTTTGCGGCAGAACAAGCGTAGTATTCAACAACGGGTGCCGTGTTAGGTAGCACAGATCTCACGAGGGGGGAAACATGCCCAGACG
>JAICIM010000715.1 GCA_025928885.1 Ktedonobacteraceae bacterium
GAATTTAGATAGGCGATGAGTAGTTTCAATGAGCCGCATGGTTGTGGTGATGGGCATGGTTATGATGGTCATCTTCTGGCCGGGTCGCAGTACGAGAGTTGTGGGTTTGCTCATAAACATTGCCGACGCAGGCACGCAGGCAATTGGGCCAGATGAGCTTTTTCTTCCCAAAGCCGTAGCCGATCTGTTCCATTGTCATCGCTGGCATCTCAAAGCGGGCCAGAGTGGCTAGAATAGCGGCCCCGGTCGGGGTCACCAGTTCCCCCTCGATGGGACTCGGCACCCAGGGAGCATGGACGCGCCGTAGAATCTCAAGCGTAGCTGGCGCAGGTATCGGCATCAGTCCGTGCGCCATCCGCAAATGGCCGCGCGTGAATGGGAGCGGCGAGGCGTACAACTGAGTGATTTCCAGTGCTTCGAGAGCAATGGCTGCACCGGTGATGTCAACAATAGCATCGACCGCGCCGACCTCGTGGAAATGAATATCGTCAAGCGCCACGCCATGTACGGCTGCCTCTGCCTCGCCTAATGTGCGAAAAATAGCGATGGCCGTGTCGCGTACAAAGGGTGAAAGCGATGAAGCTTGTAAGAGGGCCGCGATATCAGTAAAGCCGCGCGTGGGCTGTGCTTGCTCTGTGAGCGTCACTTCAATATGAGTGCCGTGAATCCCCTGATCGCTAAAGGGTTCCTGCGTGATCTGGTAGCCATCAACCGGCAAGGCTGCCAGGCTGGTGCGCAATACATCGAAAGGCAGCCCGGCATCGAGCATTGCGCTGAGAAACATATCGCCGCTAATTCCTGAATGACAATCTAAATAGGCTATCCTGGCTGACATTGTTGAAATCCTCTAGGTAAAAATGATGCTAACATCGCAATTGTTCTATCGCTAAAGCATATGTATGAGTGACGCCAGTATATCACTTCAGCGGCGCTTCCTCCACTCCATCTTCCCGACAACAGGCAATTTTATTTGTCTTTGTGGTTCGGCTAGTATATTCGTCCTGTGATCGTCAAATTCCGACCGAGACGCAGTATGTATAGGTAGCACAGCAATTACAGCTCTTTTATTTGGTCAAGATGGAGAAGGGAAAGCCTTATGCATGTTGAACCGCATCTCGCCCAGACACAAACTGCTATTGCGTTCAAAGCAAGAACGCCAGCATTCAAGCGCTTCGGGATAACCACTATTTGTCTGATTATGATAGCAGTGGTCGCAGGAATAGCATTACTGCCCAGCGGTGTGATTACGCGTGCCATTGCTGCTGGTGCAACGCCGTCCCAGCCAACTTCTATTGAAGGTGCAGCTGGTAATCAACAGGCCACGCTCTCCTGGGGTGCTTCTGACAATGCCACCGGTTATCTTGTCGAGCAAGTTGATCTTGCGACCGGACAGGCGTTGCAGTTGCCGACTCTTGTGACGGGAACCTCAACTACTATAGGATCGCTGGCGGCAGGACACTGGTATCGTTTTCGGATTATTCCGGTTGATGGAACTCTTCAGGGAACGCCTTCGGCTTCGATCGAGGTACGCACCATAGGTTTTCGGGGAGCTTATGCACACTATTATGTGCTGGGAGATTCTTATTCTTCGGGAGAAGGTGCTCCTCCTTATTCGGGTGTGAAGGGGTGTTATCGTTCTGTCAACAGTTACGGCAATCAGCTTGGACAGGGCGCACCAGCGCCTGTCATTCTTGCCTGCTCAGGGGCCGTAACCGACGATATCGATAAAATAACGCAAAATGTCGGATTGTCAGGAACGCAGTTACAGCAATTGCAGCGTAGCCCGCTGGATAATGCACTGATTACCCTGACAATTGGGGGCAATGATGCGAACTTTGCGCCGGAGTTGGAAAAGTGCATTTTCAGCTTGAAATCTTGTACATCCCGACGGGACGCGATCTTGCAAAGAGTTGCAGCTCTGGAGCCTCGGTTAGCCCAGGTGTATCGGGAGATTCGCAGCGCTGCTCCTGGAGCCGATATCATTGTGTTGGGATATCCGTTGTTAGCCGCTGCGCCCAATGTTGCATCCTGCCATAACCCGATTATCAAGGCCGGTTTGAGTAAGAGCGAAATGAGTATGATCCGCGACCTTGCCGACCAGTTGAATAAAGTAATTGCTCAAGCGGCAGGTCAGGCGGGAGTTATCTCAGTTGCCAGTCTGATTGAGCAGGCGTTCGCAGGACACGAAGTATGTACAAAGAACCAGCAAGCAGAGTGGATTAATGAAATTACCGGCCTGACCAACATGATCCACGGCTCTTTTCATCCGAAGCTAGCGGGCTATGTTGCCGATGCACGGGCCGTCAATGCCGGGCGTCTGGCCCTCTATCAGACTGGTATGGTTCGCCGCGTGTGAGCCTATCAGGTGGGCTGGTTATTTCTGTTGTCGGTTTTTGATTATGCGCCGGAGGAGGAGGACAAAAATAGTCAACAGGGCAAGGCAGACAATGATGTAAACGGTGAAAATGCTGGTTGAGGCCCACGCAGGCAGTTGATTCCACCAGGAGGCGGATGTTGCCGTCTCCTGGTTTTGTGCAGGTGGAGTCGGTTTGGCGATGATGGGAGGATAGACGCCGGTAATGATGAAATGGGGGGAACCGCCAACAGCGATGGTCGAGACGAACTGGCGGGCGGGGGCATCAAGCATTGCCACCGTTCCGTTGCGCAATGCCACGAAGCCAAGTTGCCCATCGTTGGTGATCGCTACTGATTCCGGGGTTACTGGCGTATGAATGACGCGATTGGGTTGCTTTGGCTGTCTGGGATCTGTTGGATCAACCGGGCTAATGACAGCAAGCTGACTATTTTTCTGATCGGGGACATAGACTTCGCTGGTGATGGCATCGTAGTCCATTGGACCATAAGGGCCACCCGAGAGCAACTGGCGCATGATGTGGGTTTTGAGGCCGGTAGCATAAACGCTGCCCTGGCGTGTGGTGGCGTAGACGGTAGAACCGGGCGGGATAGTGAGATATTGTGGGCCGCCAGGGATAGAGACCTGTGCCAGCGAATGTCCTGTTTGAGCGTCGAAAACGGCGATTTTGTCGGTCTCTGCTATCCAGAGTTGATGTGCGTTGTCTGAAACGTTTCCAGTCGCAACGGCAAGTCCATAGA
>JAICIM010000130.1 GCA_025928885.1 Ktedonobacteraceae bacterium
CGGGCGCGACGATCTGCTTGATCTCCTGGATGAACACCTCACCTCTACCCTCAGAACGAGTCGCGTAGTCCTCACCCAAAAGCAGGCCCTGACCGGACTCGGAGGCATTGGCAAAACACAGATCGCCGTTGAATATGCCTACCGCATGCGTGAGCATGATGCTTCTACTCATATCCTCTGGATCAATGCAGCCAGTCAAGAAGCCCTGATGACCAGTTTCACAGCGCTAGCCGCCCTGCTCCCAGAGTTTTCAGCGAGAGGAGAAACAGACCAGCAGAAACTGATGCATGCTATGAAAAGCTGGCTGGAGGGATGCCCCCAACGTTGGCTCCTGATCTTTGATAACGCGGATGACATCTCCTTGCTGCCACCTTACATGCCCCGCTATGGCAACGGCAGCATCCTGCTGACTACACGTACCCAGGCCGTTGGCTCACTGGGAATTGCCATCAATGTGGAAAAGATGAATCCCCTGGAAGGAACATGCTTGTTGTTGCGTCGAGCACAACGCTTGCAATCGCTGCCCAATAACGAGGTAAGGGCGGCGGAACAACTCGTAGTGGCCCTCGACCATTTTCCTCTTGCCCTCGAACAAGCCGGAGCATATATTGAAGAAACGGGATGTACCCTTGCCCATTACCTGCACCTCTATCAAACACATCGGATCGCCTTGCTTGCCCGACGTGGCGTGCAATCGACGAACTATCCCGACTCGGTTGCCACTACATGGTTGCTCTCCTTTCAGAACGTCCAACGAGCCAACCCGGCTGCAACTCAATTACTGCAAGCATGCGCGTTTCTGGCACCCGACCATATTCCCGAAGAACTGATCAGGGATGGGGTTGCATATTGGCCTACGTTGCTTCAGGAGGCGGTTACAGATCCGTTGATCTTCGATCAAGCGCTCGAAGCCCTCCTGCGCTTTTCCCTGGTCAAGCGACTGGCAACCGAGCAACAGCTGAGCATTCATCGTCTGGTGCAGGTCGTGCAAGTAGAGATGCTGAGCTTGGAGGGGCAACAACAGTGGGCCAGACGCGTGGTATATGCCGTCAATCATCTCTTTCCGCGTCAGTTTCGAGAAAATGTCGGTTCCTGGCCGCTGTGCCTACGCTATCTAGAACAGGCTCAAGCCTGTGCTCAGTTAATTCAACAGCATCAGCTCCAATTCGTAGAGGCTGCGGATTTATTAGATCGAGCAGGGACTTATTTGTATATCCATGCATCCTTTTCTCAGGCCGAAGTCCTCTATCAGCAAGCGCTCCATCTTCGAGAGGAACTGCTGGGGACTCAGCATCCTGAGACAGCCAGCAGCTTCCATAACCTGGGCTGTCTTTATTATGAACATGGAAAGTACAAACTGGCTGAAACCTTCTACCAACGAGCCTTGTCCATCTATGAACAACAGTTGGAAACTCACCATACTGCAAGAGCCAGCACCTTGAATAATCTGGGCGTTCTTTACAGACAGCAAGGAAAGTACGAACCGGCTGAAACCTGCTTCCATCAGGCACTGGCAATCAGAGAGGAACAGTTGGGGACGCAACACCCTGACACAGCCATAACGCTGAATAACCTGGGGCGCCATTACAACGAGCAAGGAAAGTACGAACTGGCTGAAGCCTTCTTTCGCCGGGCCTTGACGATCTATGAGGAACAATTTGGCACTCAGCATCCTCAAATAGCAGAGACCCTGAATAATCTGGGTCTTCTTTCCTATGAACAGAGGAAATACGAGCAGGCAAAAGCCTACTTCCATCAGGCACTGGCGATCTATGAGGAGCAGTTAGGAGACCAACATTTTAAGACAGCCGAAGTTATGACACATCTGGCAGAGTTATACAGGGATCTGCACGACTATGAGCAAGCCAGGCAACTCTTTACACGCACGTTAATGATCCAGGAACGCATCTTCGCAGCGAATCACCCCGATCTTGCCAGGACGTTGCATGGCTTCGCCCGTTTTCATGAAGAGGTAGGTACACTACAAACAGCGGCAACTCTTTATCAACGAACCCTCACTATCCAAAAGCATGTGTATGGTCCACACCATCCTAAAACCAACGAAACCCGCGAGCGTTTGCACAGAGTGCAGCATCTGCTGGAAAATGAGAAGTAAAACCGTCACCAAATTCGGGTGTATACGCTTTTCAAACATCATGGGCCTTCCGCAAAGTTGACATCGCTGGGAAACCTCCTCAAGTGACCACGTAAATAGAGAGCTGGCTGCAAAAATACAGGCTCAGTATGGCCAGAAACGTCGCATGTAAGATGACTTCATAGCTTCCATGACGCACTCCCTTTTCCACCAACAGACCTGACGACTGCCGTCCGCGACCATGCCAAACAAAGCGCTCAG
This sequence comes from Ktedonobacteraceae bacterium, assembly GCA_025928885.1. Taxonomy (GTDB): domain Bacteria; phylum Chloroflexota; class Ktedonobacteria; order Ktedonobacterales; family Ktedonobacteraceae; genus JAICIM01. The sequence continues at coordinate 2,357 of JAICIM010000130.1, forward strand.
TGCGGTGTTCCGTCATCATATAAGGTAGAGCAAAGAACGCTGCATTACATATAGGGATTATCAGCGCACAAGCTTGCAAGATGTAAATGTATTCATCCTGGGCCATGTGCATGATCCACATGAAAGTACCAACTCCTACCGAAGCGCCGCAAAAGAGCCAATTCGCTGCAACGAGCGTGCGCAGTTGGAGGAAGAGAGGATGTTGCCACCAGAAAGAAAGGAACACGCTGCCAGGAGCCAGGAGTATCCCGCACAGACACACAACTATCACCCAAAACTGTGCCAGCGACAGATGGGCCAGAATACCTGCCGTCTCCCACTCAGGAATACTCAAAGCGAGCCAGGAACGGCTCTCCAGAGGCCAGGACACGGCGAACATCGCTCCAATCAACCACAATCCTGGCACAATCAACAGACAACTCAAGACCCAGATAGACCATTGCTTACGACTGATCACCCGGGCGCGTTCGCGTGAGAACAATCGAAAAGAAACCCTGAGACACCACAAAGAAATCACCTCCACGAGCGTAAAGCTCCCCCAATGGGCAGTCTGTGCCACAGCGATGCTGAGCGGAGGGGCGAGCGCACTGAGTGTTGCCATCACTACAAAGCGTTCTTTTGCCCGTTGCCATAAGCCAGCAGCATCAGCCAGATCAACAGCCAGGAGCCACGTCAGCACTGACAATGTGAGCAGCAGGAACGTATTGACTACCAGGACAAGCCACCCGGTCGAGCCAGTCGTCGTGTGGAATAGCAGCCAGCCACGCCCCAGTCCAGGAGCCACAAACACAAGCCACACCGGGTTGAGTCTACGTCTTTCTCTTTTCATCGTTCTCCATTCTTCAGACAGATAAAACCTCAGCTAAGACAACCGATACAGGTGATGCTTAAAGGGAAGTTGTTGATTCGAGGGTCGAGTGTAGGAAGAAAATAGCCAGGACATTTCTAAATGATATATATTATTATATCTTTTTTTTGTTGTATACTACTTTTGGCATGGATCTGCCATCTCACGCTACTAATGTTCTGATACAACTTCTCTGGCAGCGCTCTGCACGGGGTTCCGGGCTGCCTCTACAATCACTATAGCAACTGGTTTACAGGGATGTTGCATCCCCAGACAAAGGAGCTGTCAATGCTACGATTACCTCTTACGTCAAGGTTACTGTACCTAAAACATCTTCTATCCACCTTTACAGCTTTATTGCTGCTTCTCCTGCTCTTTCCAGCCCCGGCTGGCGCTCAGACCTCTTCCTCACATCCGAGCGCATCGCCTCACCAGCCGATTGCCACCAGCTCCACGTATAGCAATCCCATCATCGCACAAACGCTGCCTGATCCCGCTATTATCAAGGGACTCGATGGCTATTATTATGTGATCGCCACTTCAGATCGCTGGGAAGATGGCTCGTTCCACCTCCTTCCCACCTATCGCTCGACCGATCTCATTCACTGGCAATTTGTACACGATGCCTTCACTACGCGCCCCGATTGGGTTGACGCCAACGCTGGCCTATGGGCGCCTGATCTTCAGTATTTCAACCGGAAGTATTATCTATACTACACCGCCTCGTCTACACAAGCACTCCCCAAATACAATGTACCTGCCGGAAACAGTGCTATCGGAGTGGCCGTTGCCGATAGTCCCGTCGGTCCCTGGCAAGATATGGGCGATTCGGCTGGCGGTAGTTTTCAGCATGGACCACTTGTGCCGCCTCGTCCCTGCGTCTACAACACTGACCCTAAATGCTATTACTGGACGATCGATCCCGCCGCCTTTACCGATCATGATGGTCAACACTATCTGTACTATGGTAGCTTCTACGGCGGCACTGTCGTACAAAAGCTGTCCACCGATGGTCTGCATGTGACTGGCTCAATCTATCAGATCGGTCACTGGGATCACTACGAAGGGACATATGTCATTCGCCACGACGTGAATGGCAAGGCATACTACTATAATTTCTCTTCGGCGGCAAATTGCTGTAACGGCCCCGAGACTGCCTATAGCGTCGAAGTCAGCAGAGCCACCTCTCCACTCGGACCATTTCTCGACCAGAATGGCTTCCCGATGGTCACAACAACCGGGCAACCTGTGCCGACGCAACGCCCCTCTGACGACCCCGCAGGCGATAATGTCGGCGCTCAGGGAGGCGGCTATCCAACGCTCAAACCAAACGGCAATAAATGGCGAGGCGTGGGCCACAATGCGATCATTACCGATCTCGCCGGGCAAGACTGGATTCTCTATCACGGCATCGACGCCAACAACGGCTGGGTGAATGGCTCAAATATTTCTTTCCGCCAGTTGTTGCTCGATCGCATCGATTGGACGGCAGACGGCTGGCCGATTGTCAACGACGGCAACGGCCCATCGCTCACCAACGTCGCTCCAATCATGGCACCCATATTCGGCGATACCTTTAACATGAATACAACAAATGAATGTTCCGCTTCCGGCAATGGCGACGATCTCAAAGCAAACTGGCACATGGTGGGCGGTACATGGCAGGTCAACGCTGGAAACTGTACCACGGGAGGCTTTGTCGAGCAAACGACATTGAACGGACAAAATCTGTTGCTTTCTCAAAAGGCTATTCCATCTGGATATCGAGTCGCCTTCGATCTGCGCATGGAACAAACAGGATCACATGGCCGCTATGGTGGTGTCGTCTCCTACGGCCTGGATAGAACGTTTGTGGCTGTCTTGATCGATCCAGCTCAACGCAAGCTGATCACGATCCCCTACCAACATGGTCAGGCTATTCAAGGCGAACAGGCAACCGCACTGCCAGCTGACTTTGATCTATCTGATTGGAACCACCTCACGATTGACGAAGACACCAGCGCCCCGGGCCATTTCCGCTTCATGCTTTCCAACGGCCAGCGTGATCCTCTGGCCGTGCAAGACCGAACGCTCCCCGCCTCTTTCCACCTCTCCGGTGGCAACATTGGCTTTCTCACCCAGAACACACGGGCAGCCTTCGACAATATTGAGAGCGCTCTCTTAACCCACCACGTTGCTCCTGCACAAACTGTCCCCTCTCCAGGCGTCTTCCTACCCGCGTTCTCCGATGAGTTCAACAGCTCACTGGACAAACAATGGTCGTGGGTCCATGAAGATACAACCCGCCATTCCCTGGCAAATGGGCAACTCTCAATTACCGTCAACGGTGACCTCTACCGTAACAGCAACAGCGCCACCAACCTGCTACTGGAGACTCCGCCAACTGGAGATTATATGCTGGAAACGAAGATGCTCTTCGATCCAGATACCAACTATCAACAAGCAGGTCTGCTCGTCTACAGCGATGACGATCACTATATCAAGGTCGGCGTGACCCATCATGAATCGCTGAACAAGATCATCTCCGGCCATGAAACACTGGACCCTGCACCGGGGAATCAAACGGCCTGCGACGTGCAGCCTGCCGCAGGCAGCAATATCGCCATCACGACATATACCACCAAAGCATGCCCGCTCGAAGGTGAAAGTTGGGACTACCTCTCAAACCCACATTCCACCCAGAACGGCAGCACCGCAGCTCATCCAACCGTAGTGGACTGGCTGCGTATCTATCGGCATGGCAACATCTATACCCCCTATAGCAGCCTCGATGGTATCCATTGGGTCAGAGGTACAGCCTGGGATCTTACCGCTGCCTCGTCAGCATTTCCAGTGAAGATTGGCCTCTTCGCATTTTCCAGCGGTCCCGCTAATACCATCTCCGCCAACTTCGACTTTGTGCATGTCTATAGGCAACTCTAAAACGTGCAGAGATACTATCATGTTTCATAAATGTATACGGCTATGAGTGGTGATCTATCGCTCATAGCCGTTCCAAAAATCTGACATCTTATGATAGAAAAACTGAATGTAGCTGCTCTCCCACAACCATCCTCTCATAATTTTTCAAGTAAACTATTCAATCCAAGCAATTATACTTGTCATCCCATACCATCAATGATACCATCTTGGCAGAACGTAATTTTTATTCATTTAGAGGAACAACATGGACGGCATCAAGAATTATTTGACAGATATGGATGGGGTCATAGTCCGAGGCCCGACCCTCATTCCCGGCGCTGCTGAATTTATCCAGCGTTTACGCGATCAGGAGATCCCCTTCCTCATTCTCACAAATAATTCAGAATATACCCCCCGCGACTTGCAAGTGCGCCTATCTTTCCTGGGCCTGGAAGTTCCTGATAACGCTATTTTCACCTCTGCTCTGGCAACCGCACAGTTTCTCCATTCGCAACGTCCAGGCGGGCGTGCCTTTGTCATTGGCGAATCCGGTATGACAACGGCTTTACATGACATCGGCTATGTATTGACTGATCAGGACCCGGAATACGTCGTTCTTGGCGAAACCACAACCTATAGCTTCCAACGCATTACACGTGCCATTCGCCTGATCATGAACGGTGCGCGTTTTATCGCCACCAATCCCGACGTGATGGGGCCTGGAGAAGGAGGCATTGTCCCCGCTACAGGCTCTGTTGCCGCCTTAATCAGCGCAGCCACTGGCGTCAAACCCTATTTCGTTGGCAAACCAAACCCACTTATGATGCGTACTGCCCTGCGCACCCTCAATGCTCATTCAGAAAACTCTGTCATGATCGGAGACCGGATGGATACAGATATCGTTGCCGGCATTGAAAGCGGCCTACGTACGATCCTCGTCCTGAGCGGCGTCACCTCACGTGAACAGGTGGAACGCTTCCCTTATCGACCCACGTGGATACGAGATTCTATTGCAGATATAGAGATTTGATACATCAAGCGTGTGGCACATGGTTTCTTCTTCACAGAGAGGGCCACACGCTTCATTGCAGTATTTTCTGATAACCAGCGAGAGCACGATCGATCAATGCATCAGTGCTACCAAGATAGTTCTTCGGGTCCAGAGCCAGATCAATCTCATCTGAAGAAAGGTGTTCCTGGATATCATGGTCCTCCAGAACCTCCTGACGCAGCGTTTTCCCCGACGCAACCACCCGCTGGCACACCTCTTGCACAAGACGATATGCTTCACCTCTCCCCAATTTCACCCCCAATGCAAGCGTTAACGATTCAGCCATACTCAACCCATTCGTGAGATCCAGGTTCTCTCTCATACGTGCCGGATCAATCTCCAGATCAACCAGCGCCTCTCGCACTCCCTCAATCGATCCAGCAGTAGTACAAAATAGCTCTGGAATCGCAGCCCATTCAGCTTGCCATCCTCCCACGCCTCGCTCGTGTTCCTGCACCATTCCCGACAATAGTACCGGCACCATCCCTATCGCCAATCGTGCCGAAGCCATTGCTCTGGTCGTGTCAACTGGATTGCGTTTCTGCGGCATCGCCGACGATCCTCCCTTCCCCACAGCTCTCCCCTCCGCAACTTCACCCACCTCACTTTGCGATAGCAATACCAGATCGTTCGCAATCTTTGCCATCGCGCCCGCCACCACGCCTACACTCGTCGCAATCTCAACAACCCTATCTCGCTCCGTATGCCACGGCATATCCGCTGCTGGAAGCTGTAACTCCTCAGCCAGATAAGCTCCAACCACCAGCCCTTTCTCTCCAAGAGAGGCCAGCGTTCCTGCCGCTCCTCCCAGTTGTAGAGCGATCTTCTGCGCTCGCCGTTCTCGCAGCTCACTGCTCAGTCGCGTCACCAATGCCAACCACCGAGCTGCCTTGAGTCCAAAGGTCATTGGCAGCGCGTGCTGAAGCAGAGTACGCCCAACCATCAAAGTATGGCGATATTGCTCACTCCACTTCGCACACACTGCACCTATCTCTAACAATCCAGCAACGAGCAGGTCTATTCCTTCTCGCATCTGAAGCATCATCGCCGTATCAATCACATCCTGACTCGTTGCCCCCCAATGCACATACTTGCCCGCTTCCCCCTCAACACGCCTCGTTAGTACTTTCACCAACGGGATCGCCAGTGTCCCCGCCTTCCGCGCCTCACGATACAAGGCCGCTATATCAAAAAACTCTTCTTTACAACTGGCCTCAATACGTTTCGCGGCTTCATGCGGGATAATTCCCGCACGAGCCTCCGCACGAGCAAGCGCCGCCTCGAAGCGCAGCATTGATCGTACATGCGCCTCGTTCGCAAACACCGCACTCATTTCCTCGGTACTAAACAAGGTCATCTCGATCCCCTGATGTTGCTCTGTCATACATTGAAAAACGCAGTCTCACCCGCCCCTTGCAAAATAATGTCAAAGCAATACACCACAACTCCGCTCTCTACCTTCCGTTTCGCCACCAGCGTCCCTCGCCGCTCTTCAGGAACACAATTGAGCACAGGATCATCAGCGTTCGCAGCCTCATCTGCAAAGTACAGACGCGTCACCAGATGATTGAGCAGCCCACGTGCAAAGATCGTCACACACACATGAGGAGCCTGTAAGCGGGTATCATCAAAGCGTACAGCACCAGGCTTGACCGTCTCAAACCAGTAGTAGCCTTGCTCATCAGTTCCCGCACGCCCAAAGCCTGTAAACGTTGGATCAAGTACAGCCATCCCTCGATCCGTACTGTGATTGTAGCGCCCATCAGCATTCGCCTGCCAGATCTCGATCATCGAGTCTGGCACCGGCAATCCATCACCGTCAATGACCCGCCCCTCTATACGAATCCGCTCACCCTTCGTCTCCGGTTGAATCAATACGTTGCGACACGCCCCCTCACACAATAAACAGGAGGAAAAGAACGGTCCCACCGTCTGAGAGGGTGTCAGTACCAACTTACTCATCACTTCACCTCCGACTCAAAGAGCGTGGCCTCCGGCCCTCGCACCACAATATCCCAGCGATACCCCAGCGCCCACTCCGGCTCGGTCACGTTATGGTCATACGTCGCGATAAGACCCTTACGGGCCTCCTCACTCGGAACTGACTGAAAGATTGGATCATATTGATGCAACGGATCATCAGGAAAATACATCTGCGTCACCAGACGCGACGGCATAAATGGGCCAAACACCGAAAAATGAATGTGCGCCGGACGCCAGGCGTTTGGATGATTCTTCCAGGGATAGGCACCCGGACGAATCGTGAGAAAACGATAGACGCCTTCTTCATTGGTTAGACAGCGCCCAATCCCCAGAAAGTTTGGATCAAGTGGCCCCTGCCATTGATCGTTTCGATGTAAATATCTGCCCGCCGCATTGGTCTGCCAGACCTCCAATAACGTATTCGGGACGGGCTTCCCATGCTCATCAAGCACACGACCAGTCACAATGATGCGTTGCCCGATCGCCTCGCCACCTGTGCCTGCATTGCGCGTCAGGTCGGCATCTTCAGAAGTAACCGCGCTAATAACTGGACCCGGACCCGTCAACTCTGAGATCGTCAGCGGCACATCAATCAGTGGCAGCTTTGGCGCACGCCGTCGTGTCGATTGATAGGCTTCATACAAATAGGGGGGAAAGATTTCTCGGTCTCCGCGCACAATGGCACCAATAGTGGTCTGATTCATACATCCTCCCGGCTGATCTTCATCGCGTCAGCCTCTTCCGATGCAGGGACGTGTTGATCTACTACTTTTTTGGCAACAGCAAATGCTGAATTAGCGGCAGGAACGCCAGCATAGACGGCGACGTGAAGCAGGACTTCCGCAATCTCATGAGGATCAACGCCGAGATTATGAATGGCTGCTCGCAAATGCAACGCCAGCTCTTCCCGGCCCAATGCTGCTAAAATAGCAATCGTGACCAGACTCCTCGTGCGTCTATCTAAGTCCGGTCTGGCCCAGACAGATCCCCAGGCCGTTTCCGTAATAAAATGCTGGAAATCTGCATCAAACTCTGTAATACGTGCCTGTGCCTGCTCAACATGCTCACTGCCAAGTACCTCTTTGCGGACCTTCATCCCGCTATCATAGCGTGATTCTGCCATATCGGTGTTATCCTTCTACAAATACAACTTTGTTCGGGAACGCAAATATACTTCACATGTCTTCTACCGCAATATTAGACACTATCTATATTGTATCATAAACCACGTCCACCAGATCTCCTCTCCTCATCTGCTAAACACTACCTATTGTTCCATTTCAGGATGAACAAAAGCCTGCCAACGCGGAATGAACTCTGGTAGTTGGTCTGAATACAGCATACAATATGGCTTAGTAGTTGCAGGATCGATGCCTGCACATAGAAGAGAGGGAGGAACCACATGGCGACATCACCAGATATGCATCAGGTTGTACATCAACTGATGCCGAAAACTATCAACACCTTAAAGCAACTTATCAGCATTCCTTCGATCGCGACAGAGGGCTACTCCAATCAAAAAGTTCTCGAAGCTGCCCACCTCACTGCAGAACTCCTTCAAACAGTAGGTTTCCAGAATGTTCGCCAGCTTATCCCAGCAAATGGAGGGCGTCCGGCCATTTACGGAGAAATTCCCGGACCTCCAGATATGCCAACGGTTCTCCTCTATGCCCACTACGATGTGCAACCGCCAGGCCCAACCGAAGAGTGGATCTCGCCCCCGTTTGAGCCAACAGAACGGGATGGACGATTGTACGGTCGCGGAGCTGCCGACGATAAATCTGGTCTCGTTGCGCACTTCGCGACGATCCAGGCGTTCGATGGGAAACCGCCAGTTGGGATGAAAATCGTTGTCGAAGGGGATGAAGAATTTGACAGCAGCCTTCCCTCCTATATTCAACTCCATCCCAATCTCTTCAAAGCGGATGTCGTTATCATCGCCGATCATGGCAGTATCAGGGTTGGAGAGCCAACTCTCACCACATCGCTGCGCGGTTCTGCAGTGCTTACAGTGGAAGTGAGAACGCTCAAGGACAAGCAGCATAATGGCGTCTTTGGCGGACCGGTCCCAGACGCTTTCATTGCACTGTGCCACATAATTGCAAACCTGCACGATAAAGAGGGCAACGTTCACATTCCTGGCCTGGAACCGAGCACATGGCAGGGGGCAGATATCCCGGAAGAGATCTTTCGTCATGCAGCCACGCTCCTCCCCACCGTTGATCTCATCGGCAACGAGAGACCTCTCAGCGCTCAACTCTGGGCCGGGTACTCGCTCAACGTGATCGGAATAGATATGCCAGCAATAGAAGGAGCGAGCAACTCTCTCATCGATGTGGCGCGAGCGCGTATCAATGTGCGCGTTCCACCCGACCAGGACGCAGAACGAGCATTAGCGCTACTCAAGCAACATTTCACCACTCTTGTTCCCTGGCACGCCGCGCTTACCATCACCGATAGTCATACCTGCGACGGCTTCATCGCAAAAACAGATGGACCGGGATACCAAGCAGGTCATCAAGCACTCAAAGAAGCGTATCATGCCGAGCCGCAAGTTATTGGAGATGGCGCATCGATCCCTCTCACAAATGTGCTGAGCCAACAATTCCCAAAAGCAGAAATTCTCATCTGGGGAGCAGAAGATCTCGCCGCCAGCATTCATGGCCCAAATGAGAGCGTGGATGTACGAGAGTTAGAGCGGATAGTGTTGACACAAGTATTGTTCTTACAGAAGCTGGCGCAAAAGAATGCATAGCTATCGTATTTAGCAATCTAGACCTCTGGCCGGTGACTCCATCCCATTGAAGGGAGACACTTTGCAGCTTCGAGGCTGTACACTCAACCCCTTTATGCACAACTTTCCAATAACCGGTAGGCCTGTCCTTTTGGACAGGCAGTTTACTGTCCTTTTTAGCATGCTTTTTAGAAATATTCGAGTGGTAACATCAATAATAGGGAAAGCAATGATATTGTACGGAAAAAGTTTACCGTAAAAAAGAAAGGAAAAATAGAGTATGACACTCTACCTTGCTATGAGCAATGAATTGCTTGTTGCCAGGCAACACAATCATACATGGCAGCTAGAACCGCAGCTTGTCGGATTACAGGTGATGTGCTTAGCCGCCGATCCCTTTCATCCCGAGCGCGTCTACTGTGGCACATATAGGCGGGGATTGTGGCGCAGCGAGGATGCAGGCCATACCTGGCTACCTATTGGTGATGCATATACTCAGTCAATGCCATCAGAGAAGCCCGGCATCGCACAGGAGGATATCTCTGCCATTGCTGTAAGTTCCGTTGAGCGGTCCAATGGCTATGGCGTGGTATATGCTGGCACAGAGATGAGCCATATGTATCGCTCCGACGATGGAGGCGAGCGTTGGCAGGAACTCACCGGCATCCGCACATTGCCCTCCTCCTCAACCTGGAGGTTCCCTCCCAAGCCCTCAACAAATCATGCCCGCTGGATTATGCCCGACCCGCATGTTGCTGGTCGCGTCTATGTCGCGGTCGAAGCTGGTGCGCTGGTACATACACCCGATGGTGGGCAATCCTGGTTTGATCGCGTACCCAATGGCCCGTTTGATACGCACACCCTGCTCATCCATCCAGCCGTTCCTGATCGCCTCTATTCGGCAGCAGGCGACGGCTTTATGGCTGCTGGCAAGGGCTATCAGGAGAGTCTGGACGGCGGAAAAACCTGGCAGTATCCCGACGAAGGCTTGCACCATCACTACCTCTATGGCGCGACAGTCAATCCCGCCGACCCTGATACGATCCTGGTATCGGCTGCAGCCAGCCCACAGGCAGCTCACAATCCCTATGGAGCTGAATCATTCATCTATCGTAAAACGCAAGGACAA
>JAICIM010000594.1 GCA_025928885.1 Ktedonobacteraceae bacterium
CCCCCCCCCCCCCCCCCCCCCCCCCCCCCCCCCCCCCCCCCCCCCCCCCGCGACTACGAAGCGCTGCTGGAAGGAGAGATGGTATGACTGAACAGAAATTCATTGATAAGAATAGTCCGGGGCGGAGGCGCAACGATAAGTCGCATAAAGCGATCTTGCAGGCGGCGCTGGAACTGCTTGAGCAGGACGGCTATCGCGCTCTGACCATTGAAGCTATCGCGGCTCGGGCGGGCGTTGGCAAGCAGACCATTTATCGCTGGTGGCCTTCGAAAGCAGCGGTGGTGCTTGAAGCGTTCACCGCGAATGCTGCCATGCAAATTCCACTGCCCGACACCGGCTCATTGCGGCAGGATCTTCAGGAGTTTTTTGCCTCCACGCTGCATGCGGGAGGAGAGCGAACGGCGCTGGTGTTGCGCAGCTTGATGGCAGAGGCACTCCTGGACCCCGAATTCGCGGACCAGTTCAAGCATATCTTTATCTATGCGCGGCGCAATGCCCTGGGCGAAGTGCTCACAAGAGGGGTCGAGCGCGGGCAGCTTACAGCAAATGTTGATATCGACTTTCTGTTGGATCTCGTCTATGGGGTGATCTGGTATCGTGTGCTGGTGCAACATGCAGCGCTTAATGAGGAATTGATGGAGCAGATGGTGGATATGATAATGCGCTATAGCGAAAAATAAGAGGAGGAAGCGTATAGCTTCCTCCCAATTGTTGAAGATTGCTGTACTTATTTTACCAGTTTACCGGCAGCCAGCCCATCTTCCATCTTAAAGCCGCCGGAGCCGACGGAGAGAATGACCACTGCTTTATCAACCGGGTCGCCATTGGCATCAAAAGCGATCTGGCCGCTGGCTCCCTGGATAGCCTGAGCGCCTTTGATGTTGGTGAGCGCCTTTTGCAGATCGGCGGGTGTAAAGAGCTTGCCGCCATTGCTGGATAGCGTATTGTTGGCGGCGCTGAGCATGACCAGGGTTGCATCGTAGCTCAGCGTGACGTTATACGCGGCGCGGGTGTAGCCGTACTGGTTGGCATGCTGGTTATTGGGATCAAAGGCTTTGCCATAATCCGTATAGAAGGACGGCTTCTGGGAACTCAGTTTCAGCACGTCCCACTCGTCGGGGTAGGCAAATTCGGTGAAATGCAGGCGACTGAAGCCGGTGGTCGCGGCTTTGGTATAGCCTCCGAGGTTATAGAGCGCGTCGCCACCCAGCACTGGGATCTTCGCCGAAGCCGTATCTTCCAGGATCACGCTGACATCGTTGGGATAGCCAGCGAAGTAGAAGAGATTGGGCGCTGGATTCTGGCTCATGGCCTGTTGAAGCGCTGTCGTAACCGATTGCTTATCGTTCACCTTATAATTGACGGTGGCCAGAACGGTCCCGGTGAACTGCTTTTTAAAGCCTTCGCCGAGGCTACGGCTGTAGGGATCGCTGGTATCCTCAAAGACCACCACATTTTTGGCCTGAAGCTTCTGCTGGGCATACTTCGCGCCTGCGCCTGCCTGCGTGGTGTCGGATGGAGCCACGCGGAAGAAGTAGGGCGAAGTGCCAGTCAGATCATCACTGGATGCAGTGGACGAGACCGAGGCGATCTGAGCTTGCGTCAGCACGGGAACGGCGTTCAGCGCACGCGAGCTATAGGGCCAGCCCGTCACGCCAACGATGGTGTTGTCGCTTTTGGCGGCCTGAGCGATCTGTTGGGCAACCGCCGTGGCATAGTTGGCGCTGCTGCCTGTGTTGGCAACCAGCAACTTCACCTGTAAGCCGCTGGCCCCGGCCTTATCGTTGAACTCTTTTTGTGCGACATATGCGCCCTGCAAATTGTCACGTCCAACCGAGACCAGATCGCCGGTGCCTGTGAGCATGGTGGCGACAACGATTGTGAAGTGTGGTCGGCTGCCTACACGAATATTTTCCAGGTAGATTGCGGCCTCTGCATCGTTGCTCTCTTTGAGGAGGGCCGAGCGCAAGGACGATTGAGCGCTGCCAATATTGCCCGCCTTTAAGTTGTCGGCGGCATCCTTTTTATCGGAGCCATCGCTGCGATTGGTATCAAAGGCAAACGTGCCGTCGCTGATGCCGATCGACTCGTTAGTGCTGGTGGTGGTAACGCCGATGCCATTGCTGGTATTGACCGGCGTCACCGTCTCAGTAGACACGGCAGTTGGGAAGCCGCCCTGATTGCCACCTTGAGTACCGTTGTTCTGCGATTTTGATTTCAGCAGGTTAGGAACGAAGATGATAGCGCCGATCAGCACAACGACGGCGATCAGAATGAGGAAGCTTCGTCCTGCTCCACTGCTTTGCCTTCGTGGCTGGATCTGCTGCGGCGGTGGTGGCGGTTGTATCGTCTGTTGCCGTTGAGCCTGAACTGGCTGCCTGACTGGAGGCGGTGGCGTCACAGGACGCTGGATCGGAGCCAACCCGGGCGATGAGATGGGGCCGGAGGTGCCACGCATATAGGTGCTGGTGTCCGGTCCGGTCCCAAAGTGTTGTGCCAGGATCGTGTCGATCTCCTGCTTGAGTTCGGCGGGCGTCTGATAGCGATGACTCGGGTTGATCTCCAGCGCCTTTTTTAGCACCCGTTCCGTCTCGGGCGTGATTTTGGGATTGAGCGAGCGAACGGCTGGATAGCTGAAGGGCGGGTAATCGCGGGGATCGCGATTGGTGAGCAGATGATGCAGCGTGGCGGCCAGAGCGTACATGTCCGAGCGTGCATCGGCGTTGCCCTGATACTGTTCGGGTGGCGCATAGCCGGGCGTTCCCAGCGCCGAGGTTTGTTTGCGTTTGGCGTTTTTTGCTACATCGGCGCGTGCGATACCGAAGTCCACCAGTCGCGCACGTTTATCGCGGCTGCTAATAATGATATTGGCCGGTTTGATATCGCGGTGAACGATGGGCGGCGTCTGCTGGCTGAGGTAATCGAGGATATCGAGCACCTGAGAAGTATACGAGAGCGCCTCTTGTTCGGGCATGGGCTGCTTGAGCCGCTCCATGTGCGCTTCCAGATTTTCGCCGGGGGCGTACTCCTGCACCATGAAGTAGTGGGAGCCTTCCTGGAAGCTGTCGGTCACGGTGGGAATGAGAGGATGGTCGAGGTTTGCCAGCGTATCCACCTCACGCACGAAGTTGCGTACATCCTCTTGTCGCTGAGTTGGATCGGTGTTATCCGAAACCAGCTCTTTAATGACCACGCGCTTGTTGGAGACGCGAGTATCCTTTGCCAGCACAGCAGCACCCATGCCGCCCTGCCCCAGGATTTTCTCTACAACGTAACGACCGTTTTGCAGTCGTGAGTTCGGGGTTAAGGTGCCACTGGTTGCGCCAGAGGTCGGGCTGGTCGCTGTTGTGCTGCCCGCCGTACTCGCGCCGCCAACCGCTGTGGCTGTACCACCTCCGGTGATGACGGTCGGGGGCACTGTGGCTGGATCAAGCGACCCGCCGCAGTTGCTACAAAACATCTCTCCGGGGGGATTATCGGTACCACAAAAAGGACATTTCATGCTCTGTGCCTACTCTTATCTATTACTACTGATGATGATTCCTGGCCATAGGAACGCCATTGGTTAAAAGCGTTCCTATGACTCTGCTTCTCCGGGCTATTTTAAGAAGCGACCCTCGACCGTCTGTTCCATATGAATGCGACCCACTGGATCGACATATAGAATCACAATGGCTTTATCGACCGGATCGCCATTGGGTCCAAAGGCAATTTGTCCACTCACACCCTGAAAGGCACCTGGCCCGTTGACTTTGCTCAGACCATCGCGCAAGTCCTCCGGGGTGATCGTCTTTTTCCCTGTATTCAATTCAATATTACAGCCCATCAAGAGTGCTACCACTGCATCGTAAGACAGGATAACATCATTGGCTGCTCGCGTAAAGCCATAAACGCCTGCTGGCCTCTGATGATTGGGGTCAAAGGCCGTCGGATACTCTGTGAAAAAGGTCGGCTTCTTTGCCGTCAGGCCCTGCACATCCCATTCGTCGGGATAAGCGAAGGCGGTGAAGCGCAAGCGGTTAAACTGCGCCCGCGAACTCTTGGGATAGCCGCCCAACTCATACAGCGCATCACCACCCATCACGGTCAGCTTGCTCGGCGTGCTTGCCGGCAGATCGCTTAACAGCGCACCGACATCGCTTGAATAGCCAGAGAAGTAGATCATATCAGGGTTTTTGCTCAATGCATCCTGTAACAGCGTGGAGATGTTATCAGTTTTGCCCACGGTATAGTTCTCGGTGGCAACAATTGTATTGCCATCAGCCTGGAATTGCTGCGAGAAATCCTGGGCCAGGCTCTGGCTATAGGGATCGCGAATATCGACGAACAGCGCCACGTTCTTCGCATGCTGCACCTGTTCCGCATATCTGGCCCCGTTAACGCCCTGGATCTTGTTGGATGGAGCCACGCGGAAGAAGTAGGGCGAGATGCCGGTCAA
>JAICIM010000586.1 GCA_025928885.1 Ktedonobacteraceae bacterium
ACACGATCCGATGATGAGCGCGGAAGCATTAGCTGAGCGTGAGACGAAGATCCAGGGCGAACGCGAGCAAACGCGCAAAGCAGAACAAGAGCGTGCCAGCGAACTTCAGCGCAAGAGCGAGATCGAGCGCAAGGCCACGGAAGAATTGCGCCAACAACTGGCTCACGAGGCTGAGCGGCGGCGGCAAGAAGAAGAGCAGATCAGGCAGGCTCTGCTCGCCCGCAGCAAGCAACGCACCGTTCCCGATCCAGCTTACAACACGCTCGGCGGACGTGGGGCGGCGATGGATCGTACCTCGTTGGGAGAACGCGACGCGTTGCGGCCACGCTATCCCGATTACCACCAGGACCCCATGACCTCGCGCTCGCCACATGCGAAAAAGACCGTCAAGCTTGACATCGACGAGACAGAGGAGAAATTTGAATCGCCCTGGTTCCTCTCGATTCGCGGATCAGCTCCCACAAACCCACCAGAGCCGCCTCCCACCTAGCCCAGGTGCAATCAAAAAGGGATAAGCGTGGGTGGGATTTTGGCGAAAAGGTCGCGTATCGCCCGGTGGGTTGATGCGCGACCTTTTTTGCACGCGAAACTCCGCACCTCGACTTTGCGTGGTAGCAGTACACACAAACGAGCGTTAGAGATCGGTCGCGATGGGCAGCGTAAACCAGAATACCGACCCCTGGCCCTGCGTACTCTGTATCCCTACCTGCCCATGATGGCGCTCAACAATCGTACGACAGATATACAGGCCCAGGCCCAGACCAACGCCTGAACCGCTCCGTACACTGATACCCGGAACGCGATAGAAACGCTGCCAGATCTGTTGATGCTCTTCTGGCAGCAAGCCCGGCCCCTGATCTCGTACAGCCACACGTGCGAAACCATCCTCCGTTGAAAGCGCTATCTCAACAGGCATGGCGGCTGCGGAATATTTGAGAGCATTGGTCAAATAATTTGTGACGACCTGACTGATGCGATCAGGATCGGCAAGGATGGGTATCTCATGTGCAGGCAAGGTCAGCACAAGAGCGCGAGTGGGATGAGCAGCGCGTTGATCTTCCACACATCCAGAGACAATTGAGGCCAGATTACAAATATCAGAACGCAGTTCCAGACGGTTCGCCTGAATGCGCGACACATCCAGCAAATCGCTCACCAATCTGTTCTGCACATGTACCTGTCGCTCGGCCCGCCCAAGCAGTTCCAGCACCAGCGCCAACCGATCATCAAACTCTTCCTGTGGATCATCTTTGCTCAACGTACGTATGCGCCGCTTTGCCAGTTGAATATTGCCGTTAATCGTCGTTAGCGGCGTACGCAACTCATGACTGGCGATACTGAGGAATTCGTCCGTACGCCGATTGGCCTCCAGCAGAGCCAGTTCGTTCGCATGAGCTTCTGCCCGCTCTTGCAGCAAGCGCTCCCGCTCCAATACCAGCGCCATCAAACGTGAAACAGCATTCGCAATCGCAATCTCCGCATAGGTCAATTGCTGCATTCGCCCACCATAATCGAGGGCAATCAGCCCGATCAATTGCGTGCCGATGCGCATAGGCAAGAGAACATGGCCTGCTCTGGCCCCAAAGGTAAGTCCCTGCATCCTGGAATGGAGCCGTACGAGCCGGCCAGCCGCCAGGTCGGAAAGCATACGAGCTTCGTGCATGTGATCACTCAAATGAGTCCCTTCAAGCAAGGACGCCCAACGCCTGCGCTCATCAGACGAGGCCCCGGCCAGCGCCAGGAGATGAAGCTCACCGGTACACGTCTCAATCAGTATCACGCCGACACGTTGACAACCCAGCACCCGGCGAGCGAGCGTTGACAGGCGACGCATGATCCGGCTCAGTGGCGAATGATTGGTCACGCCATCAATATCAACACCTTTGACCAACACCTCAGCCATTGCCAGTAGTACCTGCAACGTATCTTGTGACCGTCGTTCTAACCTGCGGCGCTCCGTTACATCGCGATAAATCGTCACAGCGCCAATGATCGCGCCCCCATGATCGTGGAGCGGTGCGCCGCTGGCACTAATCTGGAGCACGCGGCCATCGAGGGTTGAAATGGTGATATCGGGCGAATTCTTCGCCTCCAGCACGTCTCCACGCAGGATACGATTCACCGGCCATAGCTCAGGAGATAGGGGCTTGCCATTCTCATCGGCGATATGAACATAGGCGCTACGCTCGCTTATGGGCTGCATTGAGTAGGAGGGGGAGCAATCAAACCCCATCAGAACACGCAACGCCTGATTGACGCGGATAATATTGCCTGCACTATCATAAACACAGAGAGCATCGGTCAACGCCTCAAAAATCGTTTCGAGGTCACGCGTCTGAGCCGCAGGCCTCTCGGCTAAATGTTGCTGTAGCTGCTCCAATTGTTGGCGAGAAGCCGCCGCCGAGGTTTGCATACAACGCAGCGTCGCCTCGCTTTCCAGGCGCAATTGCTGTTCAGAAATAAGCTTCTGACGCTGTGCCTCCGCAACCTCTTCTAATTCGACGACACGGCTCCGCAAAATCTGCAACTCGCGCAGAAGCTCCTGTTCTGTCTGGACCGAGCCTTCCACCGTCTCTCTCCTTTGTGGCATCTATGGCTGCCGATCTCCAGATAGATCAATCAAAAAACCAGACAGATTGCTGAAAACCACACTACAACGCTTCTCAAACTCTTCATGGTAAAATATTTTGTTCATGCGCCTAAATAGTACAATGAGAAAACAGGCATTGCATCCCTTCTTCCCATTATACCATCACAATCCCAACCATTGCTTAAAAAGCGCCCTAATGTTCAGTATACCATATTGCTTGCTAGCTTCCTACAGGTCGCGCTCCTTTGCTTGACAACATGTATATATTAGCATATAGTATATAAAAATGACCGGAAGCCCAGTAAAAACAGGGGAAGGATAGTGGAAGCTTATGCCAAAGATCGTCGATGACCAGATGCGCGAGGCCACACGCCGCCGCATTATTCGTGAAGCTGCAAGCGAATTTGCTCGCCTGGGATTTGACGCCGCCAATATCAATACCATTGCAGAGCAGGCGGGGATCGGTAAAGGCACGATTTATCTGTATTTTGAAAATAAGCGCGACCTCTTCCTGAGCATGCTACGCTTTATCGCCCAGGAGCATATCGCTGCCATTCGTAGCACGTTGGCTATTACAGATAGCCTGCCAAAGCGCCTGGAACAGCTTTTTCGCGCCTTCGTACGGCTGGCATTTGAGGAGAGCGATAGCTTCAACGTCTACATGAGCGCCCTCTACGGCGTCAATCGCGCCTTCAAAGACGAGGCCACCCGACTCATGCGCGACTATATCGCCATCATTGCGCTCATGCTAGAGGAAGGACAGGCGAACGGTGAACTACATTGTGACGATAGCGAGGCCACCGCTTTGATGGTCCTTTCGCTCACAGAATCATATGTGCTTTCCGCCCGAGTGCTTGGGCAATCAGAGCAAGAGATCAATCAGCAGGCCCTCCGTGTCGTGCAATTGGTCCTGCATGGCCTGGACACCCTGGCATCGTAAATAATTTTTTCTTTCTTTTTTGACTGTCTGCCCACTCATTAATCTAGAGTCGAGCAGCGAGGAGTAACAGTGTATGGCATCGGCAGATCTGCTTCTTCTGATACGTCGTCTTTTTCACATCAAACGCGCCAAGCGCAGTTTTGAAAGCCCCCGCTATTTGCTAAAGTGGCTGCTCATCAGTACATTAATAGGACTGGTTGCAGGGGTTGGTGCGATTGCTTTCTATGCTGCCATCCACTTCGCCACAGAACTCTTTTTGGGGCGACTGGTTGGGTATTTTCCACCCGACCCTGCTGGCGAGGGGGAGCATGGCATCATGGCGCTCTGGTCGGCAGCCCGTCCCTGGCTACTGCCTATCGTCACCACGCTTGGTGGACTACTTTCGGGCCTGATCGTGTTCAGTCTAGCCCCGGAAGCAGAGGGACACGGCACCGATGCTGCGATCGCCGCCTTCCATCAAGGCAAATCCGTACGGGCGCGTATTCCGCTCATCAAGCTGGTTGCCTCCGCTATCACGATTGGCAGTGGTGGTTCGGCGGGGCGCGAGGGACCGGCGGCCCAGATTAGCGCTGGCTTTGGTTCGCTGCTGGCGACGTGGTTGCGACTGGATATCCAGGATCGCCGCATCGCGCTGGCTACCGGCATGGGAGCTGGCATTGGTGCTATCTTTCGCGCCCCATTGGGGGGAGCAATCCTGGCCGCTGAAATTCTCTATCGCGATGACCTGGAAATTGAGGCTATTGTTCCGGCACTGATAGCCTCGATCATTGGCTATAGCGTCTTCGGAGCGTGGTCTGGCTGGAGTCCCATCTTTGCAACACCAGCCAACCTCGCTTTCACCTCACCACCGCAGCTGCTGTATTACGTGCTGCTCGGCCTCCTGTGTGGTCTGATCGGACGCCTGTACGCCACGGGCTTTTACGGAATCACCCGCATCTTTCATCACATTCCCCTTCCCAACTGGCTGAAACCT
>JAICIM010000165.1 GCA_025928885.1 Ktedonobacteraceae bacterium
ATTCAAAAATATGTCATATGTGGAGGAATAACATATGCTGCAAACGCCCTCGTGGTGGCAGACCGGTGTGATTTATCAGGTGTACCCTCGAAGCTTTTTTGATAGCAATAGCGATGGTATCGGCGATATTGCGGGTATTACGAGCAAGCTGGATTATCTGTGCTGGCTCGGCGCTGATGCGCTCTGGCTCTCTCCCATGTATCCATCGCCAATGGCCGACTTTGGATATGATATCGCTAATTATATTGATGTCGATCCTATTTTTGGCACCCTGCACGATATGGATGTATTAATCGAGCAGGCCCATGCACGTAATCTCAAGCTCATTCTCGATTATGTTCCCAACCATACGTCCGATGAGCATGCCTGGTTTCAGGAGTCGCGCGTCAGCCGCGAGAGCGAGAAGCGCGACTGGTATATCTGGCGCGATCCGGCTCCCGATGGTGGCCCACCCAATAACTGGACCAGTTTTTTTGGCGGTTCGGCCTGGAAGTTCGATGAGCAGACCGGGCAGTATTATCTACATCAGTTTGATGTCAAGCAGCCCGACCTCAACTGGCGCAATCCGCATGTGCGCGAGGCGATGTATGATGTGTTGCGCTTCTGGCTGGATCGCGGCGTTGATGGTTTTCGCGTCGATGTGCTCTGGATGCTGATTAAAGATGAGCAGCTGCGCGATAATCTTATGAATCCTGCTTGGAAGCCGGGCGATCGTCCCGCTATGCGTCAGTTCAGGCTGTATTCCGAAGATCAGCCGGAGGTTCATGAGATTATCCGCGAGATGCGTAGCCTGCTCGATAGCTATGGTGAGCGCGTCTTTATTGGCGAGATCTATCTGCCGATTCCGCGACTGATGCAGTATTACGGCGAGACGTTGGATGAGACGCATCTCCCTTTCAACTTCCAGCTCGTGACCAACCCGGCCTGGGAGGCGCATGTTGTGCGTCAGATCGTGGATGAGTATGAGAACGGCTTGCCTGCTGGCGCGTGGCCGAACTGGGTGCTGGGCAATCACGACAGATCGCGCATCGCTACACGCATTGGCCGCGAACAGTCGCGGGTGGCGCAGATGTTGTTATTGACGTTGCGTGGCACTCCGACCTGCTACTATGGCGACGAACTGGGAATGGTTGATGGCTATGTGCCGCCAGAGCTGCTTGCTGATCCAGAAGGCAAAGATAATCCTGCCCACAGCCGCGATTACGAGCGCACGCCGATGCAGTGGGACAGCGGTGCCAACGCCGGGTTCAGCGTTGCGGACGTAACAACCTGGTTGCCAGTTGCCGAAGACTACCAGACCTATAACGTCGCGACCGAGCAGCAAGACCCGCGCTCGTTCTTAACGCTGACCCGCTCCTTGCTGGATCTGCGGCGATCGTTTGCTGCTTTGACCATTGGCTCATATCAATCGCTCGATCAGGAGAACAACACCTGCTTTGTTTATCAGCGTCAGCACGAGGGGGAGCGCTATCTGGTGGCCCTTAACTTTTCGGATCAGGAGCAGGTGGTCAGGCTGGCCGAAAACGGGCAAGGACGTGTTCTCGTCTCGACGCATCTGGATCGAGAGGACGCTGTGCAGTTGTCGGAGATCAGGTTGCGTGGGAACGAGGGATTGCTTATTCAAAGGGAGGGATAATATGACATCGCCACAGGATAGCGACGAGAAGAAAGCCCGTGTGCAGGACTATTTCAGTCGCACGGCAGAGAACTATGTGACCAGCGCCTCGCATCGGACGGGTTCTGATCTGCAACGGCTGATAGAGCTGGGCGAGTGGGATGCGCTGCAGCAAGCGCTGGATATTGCGACCGGCGGTGGACACACGGCGCTCACTGTTGCTCCGCATGTGGCCCATATTGTGGTGAGCGATCTAACGCCGCGTATGCTGGAGCAGGCACGCGCATTTCTGCTGTCGCAGAACGTGACCAATGCCGAGTTTGTGCAGGCGGATGCTGAAAATCTACCTTTTGCGCCGGCCAGCTTTGATCGCGTCACCTGTCGTATCGCGCCTCACCACTTTCCCAACGTGGAGCGCTTTGTGCAGGAGGTGGCACGTGTGCTCAAGCCCGGTGGCCTCTTCTTGCTTATTGATAATATCGCGCCCGACGCCCCTGAGTTGGACACGTTTATCAATATCGTTGAGAAGCGGCGCGATAGCTCGCACGGGCGCTGCTCTACGCTGGTGGAGTGGCGGCGCTTCTTTGTCGAGGCTGGTTTGAGTGTTGAACTGGAAGAGATCTTTCGCCGCACTCACAACTACGACGACTGGACGGCGCGTTCTCAACTGGTAGCCAGCGAGAAGGCCGAGCTGGAGCGTTTTATCCTCACAACCAGCGAGGAGGCCCGGCGTTATTTTGCTGTGACCACAGATGAGCATGGACATCTCAAGCAGTTCAATACTGATGTCGCGCTGTTGAAGGGGCGCAAGTCACAGTAACGAACTGCCTATTGGCAAACTGTACCCGGCTCGGTTACAATTAGTGCGGAGGTGCTGCGATGAATCCTATGCATACCAAATTTGCTCCCATTTCTGGATGGTTCAGAGTAGCGGTGCGGGGGCTGGTGATCCTGGCCGAGACGGGTGAGATCTGCTCAAGCGGTGCGATGGCACGTGATTTGAACGCCCACGCGGTCTTTTTGCGGCGCATCATGGCACAGCTTGTGCAGGCCAATATTGTGCTGGCGCGTGAGGGGCGCGACGGCGGATATTACCTCGCTCGACCGGCTGAGTGTATTACGCTATCCGAGGTCTATCTGGCCGTCAAAGCTGTTGAAGCTCATGATGAAGCGGCCTGTCCCCTGCGAGAGAACGTGCCGCTCCAGCGAGCTTTAGATGAGATTGCCGTCGAAGCCGAACAGAGCTTCTTACAAGTCCTCAGCAATCACACCATCGCATCGATGAGACAGCGTGCCGCCGACCGCTGATCCTGCTCTCTCTCAGCTCTGATAGGAAACTGTACTTGATTTTATTACAGTTAGCTGCTAAACTGTAATAGTATAAGTTACAGTAAATGGTGGTTCGCAATGGGCCGCTGAGATTTTAAGAGAAGAGTATATAGAGGAGAACAGGTCATGGTTCCTCAAGAGCTACAAGACTTGCTTGCGCAGCGCAATAACGCTATTGTCGCTGTCAATCGTCGTTCCGGTGGGCCGCATGTCACGCCGATCTGGTATGTATGGGACGGTGAAGATTTTTATTTCAGCATCACGACCGATCGTGCCAAGTATAGCAATATCAAGCGCGATCCATCGATTTCGCTGATTGTTGAAGATGGTCCTCGCTATGTGGCGGTATATGGAGAGGCCGAGTTCCTCGACATGAACCATTCTTATGTGCCAGCATTGACGGATCAGCTTATAAGCAAATACGTCGCTGGTGAGCAGAGGGAACAGTTCTTGAAGGTGGTCAAGGAGCCGAATCGCGTCCTGGTCAAGCTGCGCCCGGAGAGGGTTGTCACGAGCAACGGAACTGTTGCAAGATCCGCGCAGTCCTGAGCATCAAAAAATACCCTCTCGCTCATCGGAGTGAGAGGGTATTTTTTTGTTCATGCCGGCGATTGTGTTAGTGTGTCGCGCTCTTTTGTCTGGAAAGCACCTGTCCAAGTCGTGCAATGCCCTCGTGGATCTTCTCGGGGCTGGCGTTGGAGAAGTTGAGGCGCATGGTGTTTTCGCCGCCGCCACAGGGATGGAAGGCCACGCCCGGCACAAAGGCCACTTTCTCCTGCACAGCCTCCTCCAATATTGTGCGGCTATCCATCCCTTCTGGCAGGGTGGCCCAGAGGAACATGCCGCCTTGAGGATGCGTCCAGGTGACATCGGCTGGAAAATGCTCTGAGAGTGCTGCCAGCATAGCATCGCGCCGGGTGCGGTAGACATTGCGGATCAGCGGGATATGCTCTTCGATGTGGCCCGCACGAGCCATTTCGTAGGCGAGCATCTGGGTCAGCGTTGGCGTATGCAGGTCGGTTCCCTGCTTGGCCTGGACCAGCTTGCTGATGAGTTGGGCCGGAGCGATGATCCAGCCGAGACGGATGCCGGGTGAGAGGATCTTTGAGAACGTCCCCAGGTGAATGATGTTGCCCGTGTAGCCGGTCTCGTCGCTGCTCTGTTGTGCGGCAAGCGAGAGTAGCGAGGGGAGTTGATCGCCCTCAAAGCGCAGACGAGCGTAGGCATCATCCTCTACGACGGGGATACCGTGGCGCGTGGTCGCTTCGATCAGGTGATGGCGGCGTTGCAGCGAGAGCGTGCGACCGCTGGGATTCTGGAAGTTGGGCAGAATGTAGATCAGTTTGGGACGCTTTTGCAGCACAGCTTCCAGATCGTCGAGGATCAGGCCATTCTCGTCCGATGGCAGGGTGACATATTCCGCTCCATATGGCGCCCATGCCTGAAGTGCGCCCATATAGGTTGGGGACTCTGCCAGCAAGGTATCGCCCTCATCGACCAGTACTTTTCCCAACAGGTCCAATCCCTGCTGCGAGCCTGAAGTAATCAATACGTTGTCTACGGTAACAGGTGCGCCATCTTGAGAGGCTGCTTGGGCCAGTAGTTCGCGTAAGGGACGATAGCCTTCGGTTGCGCTGTACTGGAGTGCCTGTGGGCCGGCCTCTTGTAGCAGGCGTTGTGAGATAGCAGAGATCTTTGCGACCGGGAAGACCTCCGGGGCAGGCAGCCCACCGGCGAAAGAAATAACATCGGGCAATTCGGTGAGTTTTAATAGTTCACGAATCGCCGAACTGCTCATACGGTCTGTGCGTCGAGCATACTGCTGGTCCCATCTTATCTGCATGTGTGATCTCCCTCGTTACCGTGATAAAACGTACAAACGATACAAGTGTCTCCCACCATCGTGCGGGCGAGAGACACCTTAGTTAGACTGTACGCTCTATTGGTAGAGACTGTCCAGAGTCAATTTGCATAAATGCAACCAGCCAATGTCAGCCAATTGTTCTTCAACGGAGTTTTCAGCCCATGCCATCAAAAGGCCAGGCGGTCCGTGAAGACGCGACGACCCAGAATCACGGCGGCAGCTGAGGTCCAGCCATGCAGTGATGGTATCTCACTTGTACGCTCTTTTGGCAGTTGGATGTTGCCGGCGACAACGTTGTATTTTTCATACAGCTTGTCGGTCTGTTGATAAACCTGGATCAGCAGCGCGAGGAACTTCTCTGCGACACGGCGGGCCTGCTCGTGATGACCATAGGCATCCAGACCAGCGACAGTAATCATATGCAGCGGCGCCCAACCTGCCGGATAGCCCCACTGGACCCAATCGAACTCGGTGTGCGGGCTGCGATACTGCTGATCGGTGACGGTCAAGCCGTGAGGCTGCTCGAAGCGCGAGAGGTTCTCCACCAGACGATTGCTCTGCTCTTCGGTGGCGATGGCGGCCCACAGCGTCCAGTACGCACAGAGCGACCAGTATGGGAGTTGCTGCTGCTTCTCATAGTTGTACTCGAAGAAGAAACCGGCCTCTTCGTTCCAGCAGAGGTCCTGAATGCGCTGGCTGCGCTCTTTCGCCTCCATCTGCCAGCGGAGCGCCTCGGTACGTTCACCCAGTTCTTGTGCCATCCACGACAGCACACGGGCGTATTGCACAAGCGCACAGTTGGTAATCAGCGGCGTGCATTGGCGTACGTCACCCTCAAAGAGCGCGGTAAAATCGAGACCGGTTTCGGCCTCTGATGCCAGTTGTGGCGAGGCGTTGCTGTCCCCCAGATCGCGGTTGGTGGCCAGTCCTGTTGGGGTCTGGTGGTGGGAGGCCAACCAGTAGCCAGTATATTCACGTTTGAGCAAGGGGTAGGCGAGATGGAGGATATCGCGTTGCCCGGTGGCCTGATAGTAGCTCCAGATGCTATTTGGGAATATCGGCGTCTGAGAGCGGGTTGTGTAGAAGGTGCGGTTGCCATTGGGCATAAATCCATAGCGCTCGATCTCAAATAAATAGTTTAATATATGATAACGAACGAGATCATGGCGTCCATGTTCCAGCAGGGCCAGATTGATGAAATGGGTATCCCAGGCGTACATCTCCGGGAACGTGGCCTCGCTGCCTCCCGCCGAACTATAGGGATGAGGGAGGAACAGGAGGGTGTTGCTGCTATCCTGGCGCAAATCTTCTTCGCGGGCGGTATGCAGATCTCCCTCCCACCATGTCGCTATGAGAGAATCCAGGGCTTGCCATTGTGCATGTAACGTCATTTTTTATTGTCCTATCAATAGTAGTCAAATAGAAACAGGGAGAATGATAGTTCTATCGTTCTCCCTGTGTTGTATGCTATCCTGACCTCTCGCTGCAAGCCAGAAGAACTTTTATCCCATAGGGTGTGTCCCTTCCTCATATAGCACTTTTGGGTGAGCCGCACTTTACTCGAATAGGGCGAATATTTGACGCGCCAACACGAATAGCTGAGAATGCGTATGAAGTTTTCATTTTCCTCTCATCTGGTCTATTTATCATACCAATAGCGAACGAAAAGGGGCCTTTTTTTGTTCGCGGGGTTTTGTATCCCAAAACATATTGAAGGCGTGGTGTGAAAATCCCCCAAAATGACGTAATGTAGTCATTATGTATTTTTTTAGTACGGACAAGGAGGACAAAGTGCGCAAACGACACATAGTAGCGCGATGGACCGCTCTCAAGACTGTTGGCGCTCTGATCCTGATCCTGGTTGTCTGTAGCGCGTGCGGACAGGGGACAACCCCATCCACAACGGGCAACAGCAGTAGCAATACAGGACAGTCTCAGGCGCCCATCAAAATTGGTGTTTCAGTTTCACTCTCGGGCGACTTTTCTGCCGATGGCAAAGCGACCCAGCAGGGTTATCAACTGTGGGCAGATAGCGTCAACAAAAACGGCGGCTTGCTTGGTCGTCAAATCAAGCTCTCTTTTCTTTCAGATGCGAGTAGCACGACCCAGGTAGTCACCAACTATCAAAAATTGATTAACGTCGATCATGACGATCTCATTTTAGGCCCCTATTCGACGTTGCTGACCAAGCCTGCGTCAGTTGTTGCCAATCGCTACGGCTACGCGATGCTTGAAGGGGCAGGCGGTGGCCCTTCCGTCTTTACGCAGGGGCTGCATAATATTTTTGACGTGTCGCCGCCCATCGTCAGCCAGCTCAACGGCTTCACCCAGTACATCCTCTCGTTGCCACCCGACCAGCGGCCCAAGACGGCAGCCTATGCCACTGAGGATGATCCCTTTACACAGCCAATGGTCGATCAGGCCAAGCAGCTTTTGGAAAAAGGCGGCGTCAAAACGGCCTCCTATCAGGTCTATCCTGCAGAGACCACCGACTTCACGCCGATTGCGCAAAAGATCATCGGTTCTGGCGCTCAACTTGTCATTCTCGGCTCGATGTTGCCCGATATGATCGCCTACGTTCAGGCGTTCAAGCAGCAGCACTTCAACCCCAAAGCTATTGTTGCCTCCGCTGGACCCGATCAAGGATCGCAGTTCACCGGACCGATTGGCGGTGGCAAGACGGCTGAGGGCATCTTCTATCCCAATGGCTGGTATCCCGGACTGAAAACCTCTCAGAACGATCAGATGGTCAAAGACTATCTGGCAGCGTACAAAGGCAGTGCCGATCAGATCAGCGCCGATACTGCTGAGGCGTATTCGGTCGGGCAGGTGCTCTATCAGGCGGCGAACAAGATTCACAGCATCAACAATGCGGCACTGATTAAAGAGTTGCATTCGGGCGATACCTTCCAGACCGTCCAGGGTGATGCAAAGTTCGACGATGTGGGCCAGAACGTCTCCGGCCTCGTCTATGTCTTCCAGTGGCAGAAGGGCGCTGTCGGACTCGTCTATCCCACCGATAAAGCGACCAGCAAACCGGAATATCCCAAACCAGCGTGGCCCTAGTCTCTCTACGCTGACCCTGCATTTCCATGTGGCGATATCATTGCTGCATGGAAATGCAGTTTTTTCATTCACTGTTCGTCCATGAAAAGAGGACATCGTATGCTTATCATTATTATTGAAGCTATCATTACCGGCATATTGACCGGGGGCGTCTATGCGCTGATGGCATCGGGGCTGACGCTGGTTTTCGGGGTGATGGATATTATCAACATCGGCCAGGGGGCGCTCGTCATTCTGGGTGCGTACCTCAGCTATATGCTGGAACAATATCTGCATATCGATCTGTTTCTTGGCCTGCTCCTGACGATGCCGATTATGTTCGTGCTGGGAATGCTGATCGAGCTGCTGTTTATTCGCCCTATCAAGCGTGAACGGACGATGCTGTCGATCCTGGTGACGTTTGGCGTGGCGCTGGTGATCGAAGGCATTCTCAACCTCATCTTTTCCGCCAACCTTGTACAGTTGCAAGCCTGGTATATTACTGCCTCGTTTCGCGTTGGCAGTTTCTACCTCTCTTATATTTACGTCTTTGGCTTCTTGCTGGCGGTTGTGTTGCTGGCGGGACTGTATATCTTGCTCTATCGCACGAAATTTGGCTATAGCCTGCGGGCCTCGATGGAGAACCGCACAGCCGCCGAGTTGATCGGCATCAATGTCGAGCGCGTCTCGGCGGTTACCTTTGGCATCGGGGTGGCGCTGGCTGCCGCCGGGGGCATGGCCTTTGGTGCCACTAACGCCTTCAACGCCAATAGTGCCTACGACCTGATCTCGCGCTTGCTGGCAATCATTATCTTTGGCGGCATGGGCAGTCTGTCGGGTGCGTTAATCGCGTCGGTGGGTATGCTGGTGATTGAGGATGTGACCGCCGTTGTCTGGTCGCCGGTCTGGGCCAATATCGTCTTTTTCGCCCTGCTGGTGATTATTCTGATCCTGCGGCCACAGGGCCTGTTTGGGCAGGTGGGAGGAAGAAGACAATGAAACGAGCAAAAACGATACTACTGGTACTCCTGTTGTTACTTGCCCTGGGTTTTCCGCTGCTCTTCCCCAATCCGGCGGTGACCAGCGTTGCGGTCTTTGCGTTGTTGTTCGCGGCGGCGGCGACGGGTTGGAATATCTTTTCCGGCTATACCGGCTATATTGCCCTGGGACATGCCGCTTACTTTGGCGTGGGAGCCTATGCACTGGCGATTATGTGTCAGGATTGGAATGTGCCGGGCGGCTATCTGCCCTTCTTGCTCGTGCCAGTGGCCGGGCTGGTGGCGATGCTCTTTTCGATCCCGCTTGGCTGGATTGCTTTGCGTGTGCGCCGTCATACTTTCATTGTGGTGACGATCGCCATGTTCTTTATCATGCAACTGCT
This sequence comes from Ktedonobacteraceae bacterium, assembly GCA_025928885.1. Lineage (GTDB taxonomy): Bacteria > Chloroflexota > Ktedonobacteria > Ktedonobacterales > Ktedonobacteraceae > JAICIM01. The sequence continues at coordinate 9,235 of JAICIM010000165.1, forward strand.
TACCTATAACCTGACTGGCCTGACCAAAGGCTCGACTGGCCTCAGCCTGCCCATTCCCTCTGATTGGGGGGGCGACTTTTTCAATACGCCCTTCTACTATGGCGCTCTGGTGTTGCTGCTGCTGGCACTGGCAATCTCATGGTGGGTGCGCAACTCGAAGTATGGGCTGGGCCTGCTGGCGATTCGCGACGATGAGGACCGCGCTTTGAGCCTGGGCGTGAAAACGGGCATTTCCAAGCTGACGGCGTTTATGATCTCGGCCCTACTCGTCGGGATGGTTGGTGCGACCTGGGCCTATTTTGTTGAGTCGATCTATCCAGCGGTGGCTTTCGATCCCCTCTTCGACCTTGCGATTGCGCTGATGACCTTCCTGGGCGGTCTGGGATCGCTGGGCGGCCCCATTCTCGGTGCCTTGCTCCTGGAAACGACCCAGCAATATTTTACGCTGCAATTTAGCGAGAGCAGTTATTATCTGGTCATCTATGGCATCCTCTTCCTGGTGACGATGCTGTTGATGCCACGCGGGATCATTCCAACGCTCCAGGCGCGGTGGAGCAAACGTCAGATCACCAGGAAGCAGGAGCAAATGAAAGAGCAGTATGGAACCTAATTAATGCGTTTGGTGCGTCCTGCCCAGCTCTTCTCGCGCAGCACGAATTTCTGGATCTTGCCGGTGGAGGTTTTGGGCAGCTCGCCAAACTCAACGGCAACAGGACATTTGAAGTGCGCCATCCGTTCGCGGCAGAAGGCGATGATCTCCTCTTCGCTGGCCTCTTTCCCCGACTTGAGGGTCGCAAAGGCTTTGGGCCGCTCGCCCCAGGTCTCGTCGGGAATGGCAACGACGGCGCATTCCAGTACGGCGGGATGCTGGACGATAACCTGCTCTACCTCAATGGTTGAGATGTTCTCGCCGCCGGAGATAATTACGTCTTTGGCGCGGTCTCGTAGCTCGATATAGTTGTCGGGATGCCAGACGCCGATATCGCCGGAGTGGAACCAGCCGCCCTCGAACGATTTGGTGGTGGCGTCCTCGTTGCCATAATAGCCTTTGGCGACGTTGTTGCCACGCATCAAGACCTCGCCCATCGTCACGCCGTCACGTGGAACATCATTCATCGCGGCATCGACGACGCGGGCGTGTTCGGCGGTGACATAGCCCTGTCCCTGTCGTGCCAGCAAGCGTGCCTGCTCTTCGTCTGAGAGTTGGTCCCATTCGCTCTGCCACTCACAGACCGTATATGGCCCGTAAGTTTCGGTGAGGCCGTAGACGTGTATGGGGCGAATATTGAGCGCCTTGAGTTGTGCGAGCAGCGTTGGCGAAGGTGGCGCACCGGCGATGGTGGCGGTGATCTGGTGTTCGAGGCGGTGGGCCTTTGGATGGTTGACCAGGAAGATATGGACGGTGGGAGCGCCGTTGTAATGGGTCACGCCCTCGCTTGCAAAGAGATCCCACATTGCGCCCGGCTCCGGTTTGCGCAGACAAACATGAGTGGCTCCAACGGCGGTCACAGCCCAGGTTGTACACCAGCCATTGCAGTGGAACATCGGCAGACTCCATAAATAGACGCTGCTGCTGGTCATGCCCATCTCGATTACTTCGCCCAGCGCGTTGAGGTAGCCGCCACGATAGGTATACATCACGCCTTTGGGATTGCCGGTCGTGCCGGAGGTGTAATTGATTGAGATTGTCTCCTCTTCATCCTGGAGCCAGCTTTGAACCGGTTCGGGCGAACCCTGAACGAGAAATTGTTCGTAGGGATCGTTTGCGGGGTCGCTATCGTCGATGCGAATCACCTCGATGGCATCCAGGTTGAGCGGCTCGATCAGGTGGGCAAGTTCGCGGTCCACAAAGAGATATTTTGCGCCGGAGTGTTGGAGGATGAAGCCGACCTCCTGGCTACTCAACCGCGTATTGATCGCCACCAGAATCCCACCAGCCGCCGGGATGGCATAGTGAGCTTCCAGCATCGGCGGTGTGTTTGGACACAAGAACGCGACACGATCGTGCTTGTGCAGGCCAATGGCGCGGAGATGGGAGGCGAGACGATAGACGCGTTCTGCAAATTCGCGATACGTGTAGCGCCGGTCCCCATAGATGACGGCGGTTTTGTGCGGGAAGATCAGGGCGCTGCGTTCAAGAAAGCTTACCGGTGTCAGTTCGCTGCGATACACCTTTGTATTCATCGTAATCACTACCCCTTTCCTGTGCGGAAGACAGAAAGACGATTGGGAATTGTGGGATACATGGGCTGAC
>JAICIM010000055.1 GCA_025928885.1 Ktedonobacteraceae bacterium
GAAGGGCATGCGCATCGTGCTGGAACTGCGCAAGGATGCTGATGCGGCTCAGGTGCTTTCACAGCTCTTTAGCGACACTGATTTGCAGATCTCGCTCTCGTTCCAGATGGTCTTTCTCTTTGGCACGCCCATGCAGGCTGCTCGCCAACCCAGGCAGGTTGGTATGGTGGAACTGCTCAACTACTGGAATACTCACCAGATCGATGTGTTGACGCGTAGAGCGCAATTTGATCTGCGCAAAGCCCAGGAGCGCTTGCATGTGGTGGAAGGCTTGATTATTGGTGCTGCACATGCCGATGCTATTGTGAAGATCTTTCAGCAGGCTGAGGATCGGGCGGCGGCGCGTAAGCAGATCGAGGAGACGTATACGCTCACGTCGATTCAATCAGATGTCATCGCCTCGATGACGCTGGCCCAGGTGACAAGGCTGGATGCCAATAAATATGCCAAAGAGAAAAGCGAGCTACAGACGCGGATCAGTGAACTGGAGCGGCTCTTATCCGATCGAAAAGTATTGATCTTGTCGCTCAAGAAAGAGATGCAACAACTGATCAAGCAGTTTGGCGATGAGCGGCGTACGACAATTGATGTGGATGGGCAGGTACATGGTCCAATCACTGTGGTCGAGCGCTTACATGAGCGCGAGCCGTTGACGGTGGCTTTTACCAGAGCAGGGACGTTCAAGGCGCTGCCGGCTGATGTCTATAAGCCAAAGGGGAAGAATGGGGATGCGCTTTATGCGCCAGTGCGCGGCGATGAACAGTTGCGCCAGGTGATTGCCACAACCTCGCAGGATTACCTGCTTTGTGTATGTACAACCGGGCGCGTCTTCCAGATTGCCACCCATCGTATTCCTGAAGGGACCCGTTCGGTCAAGGGTGAACCGGTGCGCAAACTGCTGGATCTGGCTGCGGGAGAAGAGGTGGTCGCCGTTGTGCCGATTGAAGCCTATGACGATGATCGCTATCTCGTCACGTTCAGCAAACTGGGGAAGGTCAAGAAGTCGCCTCTGAGCGAATATAAAACGGTCGATGTGGACGGCGTGCAAGATATGAAGCTGGCGGAAGGTGATAGCGTCGTTGCGGCTCTGCTTTCAAGCGGGAATGGCGAGTACTTTGTCACGACCGAGAACGCCCTGACGTTGCGTTTTAGCGATGAGACGTGGCGGGCGCAGGGACGTGTTGGACAGGGTGTTGCAGCCATCGCTCCAGGCAAGGGGGCTTCGCTGGTAAGTGCAGCTTATCTTGAGAGCGGTCCGACTGACGGCTCATTAGATTTTGTCAGTTTGCTGGTGCTGACCGAACAGGGAATTGCGAAGAAGGTTCCGGTTGGACAGTATCCGCAAAAGGGACGCGCGACGGTTGGAGTGGTGACGACGGAGTTGGATGCCGGAGATCGTATTCTGGCGACGCTCTTGATCAACGAAGAGGACTCGCTGCTGGCGATCTGGACGGGGAAGAATGGGGAGAAGGGTGAACAGGTGAGGGCGATCAAAGCCACCGCATTGAAAGCCTTTCCACGAGTCAGAAAAGGCGTTCCGCTCGTGGATGGACGGCTGCTACATGTGGTCAAACTTCCCTAAAAAATTTGAGCATCAGGAAATTTCCTGATGCTCAAGATTGTTCTGGCTATCCCTTATGCCGGGGGGATTTCGTCGGCCTTGATTTCGGCCTGTCGTGCGGCTTCGCGTGCCTGATCGTGAACGTCCTCGGCGGGGTTATCGGAACGAATAACCTCGATAGAACACTGTGCGAGTAAGGCACCGAGAACGCCGACGGCAACCCAGACTGGAGCCAGGAGTGCGCTGGCGACGCCGATGGTCAGCGGAATTTCCAGGATGGTATTGCTTTCGCGCTTAATAATGATGCGGCGGACATTGCCTTCATTGACCAGCTCTTTGACCTTTGCCAGAAGCTGCTCGCCCACCACCTGTAGCTCTTCCACGCCATAGGCTGATTTCTGTTCAACATTTGCATTGGGATCAGTCTGTGTCATAAACTTGCTCTCCTTTATTGCCTGTTACTGCTGTCCTTACGAATACATCATATGTTACTTTTTACTAGCAGATGCACAACAACAGCGTGTGTATCGCTAAATTTTCCCTACTCGTCTGTGCTGTATATGATATTGTTGCACTCTGTCGTAGTCGTATCTGTTATAATTACGACTACACTCTGTATACGGTGACAGAGGGAGTTAGGTTAGAGAAACATGGTCACAAAAATGTGACAATAACCCATCTACTTTCTGTTCTCGGCAGATACAGTACATATTTTTAATCTTATGGGATGATTGCGTATGGCTTATTTTTTAGCGAAAACCGATCCAGCGACCTATGCTTTTGGGCAACTGGAGCAAGATAAAGAGACAACCTGGGATGGTGTGCGCAATGCTCAGGCGTTGCTGGTGATTCGATCGATGCATGCAGGCGATGACCTGTTGATTTACCATAGCCAGGGGGAGGCCGCAATTGTCGGGCTGGCTCGTGTGATTTCTGAGCCGCGCCCCGATCCAAATGATAGCAAAAGCTGGGTGGTCGATGTCGCGTTTGTGCGGCATCTGCCCCGGCCTGTGATGTTGCGTGAGATAAAAGAGAGCCATCTTTTTGATGATTGGAGCCTGATCCGTCAGAGCCGTCTTTCTACCATGAGCGTTCCAGAGCCTTTTGTGGAATGGCTTAAACAGAAAGAAGTGTTGTAGAGGCAGGCGGAGGAAGGAGCAGGAGAGCTATGGATAAGAGCGCCTTGTGGTATGTTGATGGACGCTGGGTACACCCGGACGAAGCCACGCTTTCGATTAATGATGTGGCGGTATTGCGTGGCTATAGCGTCTTCGAGTCTTTACGCACATACAATCGGCAACCCTTTCATCTGGGAGAGCATCTGGAGCGTTTGTATCGCTCTGCCCGCTTGATTGAGCTGGATATTCCCTTTACGCGCCATGCAATTGCGGGGATTATTCGCGAGATCATTGCACGCAATCCCTATATACATGCTTCGATTCGTATTCTCGTCACCGGGGGCGCAAGCGAAGATGGGGTCCTGCCGTCGGGCAAATCGGTGCTGGCAGTATTAATCTCTCCGCTTGCGGAGCGGGATATGGAACGTTTCGCCAGGGGAGTGAAGGTGATTACGAGCCGTCTGGAACGGGCGACGCCGGGCGCGAAGACGGCGAATTATGTGGCTGCTGTACGGTCCCTGAAGGAGGCGGCACGTCAGCATGCCAGTGATGCCCTGTTTGTGAATGAGCAGGGACATGTATTGGAGGGAACGCGCAGCAACTTTTTTGTGTTTCGCGGCGACGTACTGGTTACCCCGCGTGAGGGGATTTTGCTGGGCGTGACGCGTAATACGGTGCTGGATCTGGCACGAGGCCGCTTTGCTATTGAGGAGCGGCCCATCCTGCTTGCGGAACTTGCTCAGGTTGACGAGGCGTTTATTACCTCATCATCGAAAGAGATTACGCCTGTCATTCAGATCGATGATCTGATGATTGGTGGTGGAAAGCCGGGGCCGCGTACATCTGAGCTGGAACAGCGCTTTATTGAGATGGTAGAGCGTGGCGATTTTGGGCATGAAAAAGGCGTGTAGGGAATACTTGTGAGGGCAGGATAGGGAACATCCAATTCTGCCCTCATCTATGGCTAGCTTACGGAAGATGTGGCAGCAGAGATGGCGTCGGCTGCCAGTTGTGTGGCTGTATCGATAATGTTCAGCGCCTGTTGCAACTGCTCGTCTGTCACGTTGAGCGGGACCAGGACGCGAATGATATTGTCGTACATGCCAGCTTTGATCAGGATCAGGCCACGCTGGTGGGCGGCAGCCAGGATGGTATTGGCTGTTTGTGGATCTGGCTCTTTCGTTGTGCCATCTTTGACCAGCTCTATGGCGACCATACCGCCCAATCCTCGCACCTCGCCTATAAATGGATACTGTTCCTGGAGTTTAGTGAAACGCTCCAGCAGAATCTGGCCGATCTCGCGTGAGCGTGCGGCCAGATCTTCTTGTTCGTAAATGTCGAGTACGGCGAGTGCTGCTGCACAGGCGACCGGATTGCCACTATAAGTGCCGCCGAGCATACCAGGAAGGGGCGCATCCATGATATCGGCTCGTCCAATTACGCCGCTGATCGGCATGCCAGCGCCCATTGATTTGGCAACAAGCAACAAATCGGGCGCGACACCATCGTGTTGTACCGCAAACATCTTGCCAGTGCGACAGAAGCCGGTCTGAATTTCGTCGGCAATGAACAGGATGCCGTGCCTTTCACAGAGCGCTTTGAGGTCGCGCAAGAAGCCAGGAGGAGCAATCATGAAGCCACCCTCGCCCTGAACTGGCTCGATGACAATAGCCGCGACCTGATCGGGCGCAACTTCGCCGATAAACATGCGCTCAAGCTCTTGCAGACAGAAGCGGGAGGCCTCTTCAGGGGTCATGTTCATGCGATATGGATAGGGAAATGGAGCACGATAGACCTCTGGGGCATAGGGGCCGAAGCGATATTTGTATGGTTTGACTTTGGCGGTCATGGTCATCGTCATCAGTGTACGGCCATGATAGGCGTTATCGAAGACGATGATGGCCGGGCGTCCGGTGGCATAGCGGGCAATTTTTACCGCATTTTCCACGGCTTCAGCGCCACTATTGAAGAAAATAGCTTTTTTGAGAAAGTCGCCGGGCGTGATTTTAACCAGACGTTCGGCCAGGGCGACGTAAGATTCATACATCATCACGCTGAAGCAGGTGTGAGTGAGCTTTTCTGCTTGCTCTATGATGGCTCTGGTGACTTCTGGGCGGGTATGTCCGACGTTCATCGTGCCGATGCCGCCTGCAAAATCAATGAAACGATTGCCATCCACATCTTCAATGATCGCTCCGTCGGCTTTGGCGGCAAAGACGTTCATAGTCGCTGAGAGGCCGCGTGGGACAAATTCCTGGCGTCGAGCTAAGAGGGAACGCGATTTTTCACCGGGGACGTTGAGTTGGGGAACGTCATTGGACATGGGCTGCCTCCTGCCTTAAAAAATAATCCAGATAGTAGATTTATAGAAGGGGAGCGTGGCTCTCTTTTTCATTCTACCATATAGGAAGAATGGAGAGAGCCAGCCAATGCCGCCCCTATAGATCAGCCATGTTATTCAGGCGCACATTCGCCGTCTGACTGTTCTTCCAGGAGTTGAGCCTCATTGGCGACCGGCCTTTTTATCTTATAGTCATGAAAAGAGATGATATTGGTCGAGCTAGAAGCGGGAGGTGTCGCCTGTTCTTCTTGATGGAGTGATGTGGTGAGCAGTTTCTCCTCGCAAGAGAAAGGGAGAAGAGAGGGAACGGGATCGCAGATCCAGCGCTTGAAAGCATCTGGCTGCTGGATAAGCTGATAGAGGGCCGCGATCCTTTTTTGGGTGATGGCTGGCAATTGAGGGCGCGATGTGTTGAGGGCATGCAGCGTATGGAGCGCAACGATCAGAGCCAACGGATCACCTGTCAGGTCGGCTGCGAACTGATCGGCTTCAGCATAGGCGCGGCGCGTCATCTTGCGGGTGATAAAAAGCGTAATACAGTAGATGAGAATGGTAACGAGCAGCAGCAGGGAAATCATACCAAGCATTCGTAAGCGGGAGGGCGAGAACGTAATGAGAAGGGCGACCCCAGCTGCTAGAAATGTCCAGGAGATCACCGAAAGGCAGCTATTGAGCCAGATATAGGTGGCTGGAAATTTTTTATGCACCAGACGGATCATCCAGGCAAGCAGCGCCTCCTGCTGCCGCCAGTCGCTATGGGTAAGGAACGTATGGTTCAACAGTAAGACAGGATGAAAGAGATCGGAGACGGCACCATTGCTGGAGCCAATGCGGATCATTGTCTGAATGCGAATGTCCTGGCGTTTGATGCCGGCCAGCCTGATCCACTCGTCGATGTGAAGAACGAGGGATGCCCAGGGTGATTGTTCGATCAGGATGGTGCTGGTTGTCCAGGCGATAATGTGTCTACTGCCGATCGTATAGTAATAGATGTTTGCGCATGCGGCCAACAGTGGAATGAGCCAGAGTAAATATGGAAGATGGAGGCAGTGAAGCAGGCCCAGCGCCTCTAAGAGAGCCAGCAAGAATAGTGAAGGAGATGGGCCGATTTTAAACCGCCGCTCATTATAGAGGGGGCCGATGAGGCAGCTTTTCAGGCCGAGGATTAATGCCTGTTTTGGCTCGATTTCGCTGCCGTGAAAGGTTGCCAGGGCTGGCACATCAACCCGAACGATTCCGAGCAAATCATAAATAAGAGCGGGAATAATCAGGTTGGGTGCAATAAATATGCAGAAGAGTACACCTATAATGGAGAGAGGCTTAGATGTAATGATGGAAGGAAAGCAGGAGAAAGAGGCGATGAGGGAGCCTGTAAGGCCGATGATAAGTGTGCTGAGAAGGAGAAGAAGAGAGATGAGGTCTGATGTCCGACATAGGTATTGATAACCGCTGATATGGGGGTGCTTGTGGCCCTCAATGGCCGCGACTATCTGTAGATAGGTACGCCGACGTAGAAAGACGGCTAACACACTGATACAACAGGTAAATAAGAGCGTTGCGATTCCTATCCCTATAAAGCCAAACCATTGCATAATGTTTGGTCCTTTCACTCGCGATAGTTGCTGGATCGCTTCATATACCATGAACCATACATGAAATGCTCAAGTTAGTCAAGCAGTATAGTTAGTTTGTACATAACTCATGAGAAATTGACAAAATACTGCTAGCGTGCAGTAAACGAATAGAGATAGAGGAGCGAAGTAAAAAGAGAATGATCCAGAAGAGAGAAGCTTCTGGATCGTTTGCTGGAAATCTAGAATACATATGATAAAAATGGGTCAGGCAGCACCATGTAGAGGGCGCGGCGGGTTATTTGGGAGGGCATGCCTGACGGCCTCTTTTAAGCGAGCCTCGCTTCGTACGCCAAAGCCGGGGAGATGGCGTATGCGCTGTTGCTGTGCGGCTTGCCATAATTTTTCCGGGCTATCGATGCCGAGTTCTTCATAGAGTCGAATGGCTGTGTAAGGGCCGATATGTTCGATTGCCATGAGGGCGCGGACACCTGCGGGCAACGATTGCATATACAGACCATTCTGGAAGGTCATAGAGCCATATTGGACAAGTTCGGCGATACGTCCGCGCAGACGCTCGCCTAAGCCTTGAATTGGTAAAACTTCGCCACGAGCCAGAATAGCGGCGGCAGGCTCCGGTAAGTCTAGAACGCCGCGAGCAGCATTGCGATATGCCTGAATGCGATAGGGATTGCCACGCTGTGTTTCGATCAGATCGGCAATGCCTGAAAGCACCTCTGCAATCTGACGGTTGGTGACTTTAGGCGGAATGTTGAGTTCCGGCTCCATCCCAGGCAGCGTAGGTTGGTACATGCGTTTGCTGGTCCTGGGCTGTAGTTGCGGCATGATATGGATGGTCTGGGTTATTTGCATAATACTCATGTACACTAATTCCTTATGGTTCACAGATAGCAGGATCTCTATCTGGCTAGACATACTTCTCAGAAAAACAAGGGCGAAATAACCGGTGGTGCTGGCTGTTAGTGTACAAGATACATCGAAATCATGTTCTAATTATAGCACAATATGAGCAATAAGTCAAACAATCTATGGGGAATTCTATTTTTTTAGCGGCAGTTTGCGAGAATGTTTGAGAAGAGGTTTATCTAGAGAAGAAAAATAGGAAGAAACGGTAAAAAGATACGCCAGGGCCAGCAAGTCGGCCCCAGCGTATGTGATCTTTGCCTATTCTTTTTGTCACTAAGGACGCTGGTTATAGGTCGGAGGTGGTGTGCCAGCTGGGAAGCTCTGTCGGCGATCGGGCTGAGGTGGCACTTCCGGCTCACGAATTTCAGTGTCAGTAGTGCGCTGTGCAGGCGTATAGGTGGTTGGTTGCTCGTATGTTGTTGCAGGATAGTGTTCAACCTGATTTGCCGGCGTCTCGTCCACCGTAGTGGCGCTGGTGTTGGTTGTATCCTGGCGCGTGGTGGCGTCATAAGCACCGTTATGCCGTAAAATGGCGAGCGCCTCATCATAGTGGTCTCCAGCCTGTACCGTGACCAGGGTTCGACCAGCTTTTAGCTCGTCTTGATAGAAGTGTGCTTCGTTTTCTGGCACTCCCATATTGGTCAAAGCACCGATCAGGCCGCCAGCGACTGCACCAATAGCTGCGCCGCCAAAAACCGCTGTGAGAATACCACCAGCGATGGCAGGACCCAGGCCAGGGATGAGCAGCGCAGCGGCGGCACCGAGGATGCCACCAAGCACGCCACCGCCAACGACGCCAGCGGCTGTGGTCTCTGTTTTGCTTTCTTCTGAGGCTGTCGTGAAATCATCATCGGTGGATACCGGAACCGGAGCACCTGTTATCGGAGCGCCACCAGTTGGAGCTGTGCCTGTACCAGCTTGTGCCGGGATGATCAGGTCCTGTTTATCTCCCGTATAGCCCTCACGCGATACGAAGCCAATCTGCTCGTTAGAAAATCCCGCATTATGAAGCTCTTCAATGGCGCGATCGGCCAGACGGCGCTCTGTGAAGACACCTACTGCGGTTGTTCGTGGGGTTGTTGTCATGCGTTTCTACCTCCCGAAAGATCTTACAGAAGATCTTTAGCATGTTTTTTTTCTTCGTTAGCGGAGCATATACCGATAGAAATCGATAAAGTAGATTCTTAGCCATAACGAATGTGGAACGCACTTCTCACATTTTCCAGTCAACACTGTTGTACACGGTTCATGAAAACAGATAGATGCAAATATAGATGAGAGGTCAGATATATTGTGTATATTTGCCTGGATGTGTTTGTATAATTGATGGGTATACTTATATAGTATTTTCTTTGCTGGCTGTGTTTGTGGAGCACACGCTCCTCATCTCTTGGTGAGGTTGTTGCGTGTGAAGAGTGGGGGCATTGAGCGGAAGAGATTGAGAAAGGCCACTTTGGCAAACTGAAGGAGGATGAGATGCCGTACCGTGCTGTTCGTATCGACGAAAATCCGCTGAACTACTTTTTGCAAGAGCATACGAGTGATAGCCAGTTTTTACAGGTCGCGGATATTGTGTTGCGTGAAAATAAAGATCCGCGTGAGATATTTGCGCATATGATTCGGATCGCGACGGGGAGCAAGTGGAGTCATTCGGCGATTATCTCGCTGTTGAGTGATCCGTACAAGGGATTTAATAATACGTTTCTGGTGGAGGCTACGACGAAGGGGATACAGATTGCGAGCTGGCGCAACGAGGTGGTGCCATTTGAGAAGTTTACTGTGGGGATTAAGCGGCCACGTCTGGATTGGTATATTGAAACGGAGTATGAGCGGTCCCGGCACGATCCCACGGACCCGGAGGATACGCATGGGATCGGCTATTTGCGCCATATACGGGGCATTGCAATCGATCAGTTAAGTGGCCTGTATGATAAAAAGACCGTTTTAGAACTGACCGCATTATTTGCCAAACGGGTTGCCAAGCGGCGTTTGCACGCTATTCCCCAGGTAGCCGAGGCAGCTGATGCGTTGGCGAACCTGTTCAAAAAGGAAGATGAGGATGAGTATGATATGACGAATATCCTCCGTTTTGTATGTAGCGGGCTGGTGCAATATAGCTTTTTTGAGGCGTTGCGCCGCCGCATCATGAACGCCTTTGATATTCCTGCTCATCGAGAGGTAGCCGAACAGAATTTGCAAAACATGCATCGTGTGATATTTAGAGATGATCCAGAAGGGATTATTGATGATTATATCCATCGGGTGCAAATTGGCAAGCTCGATATTCATGATCCGGCTCCTGAAGAGGTGTTGGATCTGTTGAAGACGGCCCTCCCGGCGGATTTCAATGATAGCCCGAACCTGGAATGGCGCTATGTGGTGCTCAAAGGTGCAGTATGGCGCATTAAGGAAGCAGCTGCGGAGTATCAACCACAGAGCGATGATGAGAAAGAGATTCTGGGTTTGCTTGCAGTGGAGAAATCCTCTGAGCAATAGTGCTCGTATTTTTATTTTGCCGGTTGTTGGAGTGCAAGAAGTTTGCTTGACGAGTGGACAGCAGGAAGCCGTTCATCTATACTATTCAAAGCAATATCATATGCACTGTGTTTCTGGTTGTTTGATAGCGACCAGAAACTATTTTATTATCGATTACTCTTCCAGGTAGAAGGAATCTCATGCCGGACAATTATGATGTACTTATTGTAGGAGGCGGGCCTGCTGGCCTGGCGGCAGCACAGGCAGCGGCGGCTCAAGGGGCAAGGACGCTGGTGCTGGAGCGACAGAATGAGATTGGCTATCCGGTCCATACGAGCGGCGGAAGCTGGATCAGCGATATGAAAGCGCTGTCGATCCCGGACCATCTCTATCATCCCATCTCAAAGGTTGTTTTTGTGTCCCCGCGCCGCGAGTTTGCTCTGAATTATAACCCTGCCGTGGCCTGCGTGGTGGATGTGCGAGGGTTGTATCAATATCTTGCCAGTCGAGCTATTGCCGCTGGGGCTACCATCCGCGTTCGTCATACCGTTGATCAGGTGTTGATAGAGGCAGGGCGTGTGACAGGTGTCACCGTGAAGAATCATATCAGCGAGCGTGCGAGTGTACATGCGACGATGACGATTGACGCCAGCGGCTTTTCCCGTCATGTTGGGGTACGTACGGATATGGGGAAGGCGTTCCGGCGCTATGGGTTTGGGGCCGAGTATGATCTGTATGCGCCGAACTATCCGCAGGATGTGGTCTATCTTATTATGGGTAGCGCTTATGCACCACAGGGATACGCCTGGGCTTTTCCGCGCGGGAATGGGCGCGTGCGTCTGGGCGTGGGAGTGATTCATCCCGACAGCGAGGACGATGCGCGTTCGTATCTCGATCGTATCATGCATGATTTGCCACAATTAAGCGATAAATTTAAAGGGGCGAGTCCTGTCGAGTACCATACGGGACTATTCCCAGCGGAGAGGCCAGTAGAGCGCTTTTCTCGTGACGGGTTATTGCTGGCGGGTGATGCTGGTGCTCATGGATCGACGCTGGTGGGCGAGGGCATTCGCTTCGCCATCTATTCAGGATTGATGGCGGGGAACGTGGCAGCTGATGCGTTAAAGGCGGGTGATACGTCGGCAGCTTTTCTTGGGCGCTTTGACAGGCAGTGGCGTCACCGCTTCGGGCGCGATATGGATATTTCCTATATGATTAATAAACATATCGCTAGCTATAGCGACGAGCAATGGGATAGCGCTTTTGATCTGCTCAAACGCCTGACACCAGCCCAAATGGCTCAGGCGATGCGTGGCGAGTATAGTGCCAGTCTGGTCATGGGGATTATTGCTCGTAATCCGCTCATGGTCGCGACAGGGGGGAAGCGCTTCCTTGATCTGATGCTCGAACGGATCAATAAGCCAGCGCTGTTGCCAGCAGAGGGCTAGATATGGTTGAGTTACAACGATGGAAGAGAGTACAGATGATCTTTCCCATCGTTGTAATTGTGTTAGGTCCTATACTGTTTCGCCAAAATACAGTGTGCCGGGCATAACATGCTGGCGACAGACATCATCATTTAGCTCAAGGCCCAGACCGGGCTTGTCGTCCAGTGGCAGGTAGCCATCTTTGATGAGGGGATCATCTTCGCGGTCAACCACCGCATCCCACCAGGAGATATCCTGAGAGTGGAATTCCAGGACGGTAAAGGTGCGGATGGCGGCACAGACGTGGGCGGAGGCGATGGTGCCAACGGGGCTACAGACGTTGTGGGCGGCGAAGGGGATGTAGTGGATATCGGCCAGATCGGCGATGCGCTTGCTTTCTAATAGGCCACCGCAGCGCGGGATATCTGGTTGGATGATGTGGCAGGCACCTTTTTCAATAAAGGGGCGGAAGCCATGCCGCGTATAGAGATTTTCGCCGGTGCAGATAGGCGTGCTGGTGGCGGCGCGAACCTGAGCCAGGGCGTCGGCGTTTTCCGGTGGCGTTGGATCTTCCAGCCAGAGGAGAGGAAATGGCTCCAGTGCTCGTGCAAGGCGAATAGCGTCTGTAACGTTGTATGACCAGTGGCAGTCGAGGGCGAGTTCTACATCTGGCCCCAACGTGTCCGCGATGGCGGCCACAAATTCGGTCATATAGCTGATCGCTTTGTTGGTCAGGGTGCGATTGAAATGATCGAGTTCCATGTCACGCACGAGGGGATCGAGGTCAAACTTGATCGCATCGAAGCCACGTTCGCGGACCTGGAGTGCGCGTTTTTGCCAGTTAGCTGGATCATGGAGATTGGAGGCGTGGGAGTCGGCGTAGAGGCGGATACGATCGCGAAATTTGCCGCCTAAGAGCTGGTACACGGGCGTTTTGAGGTGTTTGCCGACAAGATCGAAGAGCGCGATTTCGATTCCGCTGATGGCAGCAACCGTTGCGCCAGCAATTGAGCCGGGGCCGGACATCAGTTGCATCATGTAGGTCCAGAGCTTATCGATCTCCAGCGGATCTTTGCCAATGAGGCGAGGCTTCAGTTTTTCCACAACATCGATGATACCTGGCCCCCAATACGCCTCACCAAGCCCGATGATTCCTGTATCGGTGTAGATGCGTATGAGGTTCCAGGGAAAATTGGCGCGAATGATCGCTGTGCGAATATCAGTGATTTTCATAGAAGCTCCTCCTGCTGTGCTATGATTTATCTGACTCATGTTCTTCGGCTTATTAACCATTGTACCTGGAGAAGATGAGAGAGGGAGCAATTATGGCGCTTTTAACCAGTTCATGCTTGAAATAACGTTCTTTGTTCCCACCTGTAGCAAGCTCTCCGATGGCTGTTGTATGGTGAAAATAGCTATCTTCCAGGCGCATTGAAAGGCGAGGTCATGATATAATGGGCCAGTAATTCGGCAATGCTGAGGGAAAAGCAGCATTACCACCGGTCGCGTTGTATGCAGACAATGTATATACAGGCCCAAGCAGGACGTGGCGAGGACATTGAGATGAAGTAGAAGGTAGAAAAGTAGGAAAAAACGTATCTTCTGTGATTGTCAGTAAGCGTTTGAGCATGCCATGATCCGAAAAAAGCAGTGAGGTAGAATTGTGAACGAGAATACGGCGTCTACCCAGGGTGAGATGCGTTATTACAATTCCATTCTGGAAGCAATAGGGAAGACACCACTGGTTCGTCTTCATCGCGTAGCCAGCGATGTGCCACCACTGGTGCTGGTGAAGATGGAGATGTTTAATCCGGGTGGTAGCGTAAAGGACCGCATTGGTCCCGCTATGATTGAGTATTGTGAGAAGCTGGGGCTGTTGCGGCCAGGAGGAACAATTGTCGAGCCAACCAGTGGTAACACCGGGCATGGATTAGCAATTGCAGCGGCACTAAAGGGGTATCACTGTATTTTTGTGATGACCGATAAGGCCAGTGAGGAAAAGCGCAGCCTCTTGCGGGCCTATGGAGCGGAGGTGGTGGTGTGTCCGAGCAGTGTGACGCATGATTCGCCGGATTACTATAAAAATGTCGCCTATCGGTTGGCGAAGGAGATACCAGGAGCCTGTTGCCCGGATCAGTATGCCAATCCGGCCAACCCTGCGGCCCATTATGCATCGACCGGTCCTGAGATCTGGAACGATACTGCGGGACGAATTACCGCGTTTGTGGCTGGCATTGGTACTGGTGGTACGATTTCAGGGACGGCGCGTTTTTTGAAGGAGCAGAATCCAGCGATCAAGGTGATTGGTGCCGATCCTCCAGGGTCGGTCTATTCGGGGGATACGCCGAAGCCATATAAAGTAGAGGGTATCGGCATGGATATGTTCCCGGGCAACTATGCTGCTGATCTTGTGGATGAGGTGATTCGCGTTGACGATCGCAGCTCATTTAACTGGGCGCGGCGGTTGGCTCGTGAAGAGGGGATACTGGTTGGCGGTTCGGCTGGTACGGCGCTCGGTGCGGCTTTAACCTATGCGCGACAACTGACGCCCAATGATGTGGTGGTTGTGCTGTTGCCTGATACGGGCCGTGGCTATCTGAGCAAACAGTTTAATGATACCTGGATGCGCGAGAACGATCTGGTTATTCAGGCTGAAGCTGATCAGCCAACGATCCATGATGTGCTGACCTATCGACGCAATCATATGCGGAGTATGCCGTTAGTGGTGAGTATCAGCGCCACCGATTCTATCGCCGATGTTGTTGAGCTGTTGCGTCGCTACGGAATTAGTCAGACGCCGGTGATGGAAGGTGGGCGGATGGTAGGGAGTTTGACGGAAGATCTGCTCTTGCGTCATCTTGCCAGCGGAGAGCCGTTAGATTCCAGCACTGTTGCGCAGTTGCAGGGGCCACCCTTTCCAACGTTGGAGGCCAATACGTCTGCTCGCGAGGCGTACACGCTCTTTAATGCCGGCCAATCGGCGGTGGCTGTGATGAATAATGAGGCATTGGAAGGCATCGTTACGAAGAGTGACCTGCTGGAATTTTGGGCGCACAGGCGTAATCAGTAATGGATTGTGGCAGACCAGGCGTAATGAGCGGTAAATGGCTTATAGTCATTTGCGTGGTGCTCTGGTCTGCTGTTATTTGTTTTGTCTAGTGATGGAGAAACAGGGGTGTCACTTGTCGCGCTTGGGCTGATACTGGTGGCGGCCATCATGCATGCCGGTTGGAATCTGGTTGTCAAGCAGGCCACGCGTAAGCAGGTGTTTATGTGGCTGGCGCTGGTAGTGGGCGTTCTCTGTTTTCTGGTTGTACCCCTGACCAGTTCGCCGCTGCCATTGAGGGTTTGGCCTTATCTTGCAGGTAGTGCGCTGGCTGAAGCTATTTACTACGTTACATTGACGTGGGCCTATGATCTTGATGATTTCTCCCTGATCTATCCCCTTGCGCGTGGAGCGGCTCCAGCGCTGCTTTTTGTCTGGGCAGCGCTTTTCCTCGGCGAGACTCCACGCCCTCTCGGCCTGATTGGTATTACGCTCCTGGTGATCGGCTTGATGATTGTTGGTAGTGGCTCGTTGTGGGGAGCGTTGCAGAAAGTAACGGTGAGCCGGAAAAGCATTCTTGTTGCGTTGATGACTGCTTGTTGTGTCTCTATTTATACGGTGATCGACGGAGCGGCTGTGAGGTTTGTGGCGGCTGTCCCCTATACGGTCGTCGTGCTCGGCCTTTCTGCATTGCTCTCTGTTCCAGGCCTGATGGTGCGGTATCGCCTCTCTGAGATATGGGAGGAATGGCGACTACACTGGTGGCACATTATCCTGGTGGGCCTTGCATTGATGATTACCTATATTTTAGTGGTGTATGCCTATTCAATAATGCGGGTCAGTTATGCTGGAGCGATTCGGGAAGTGAGCGTTGTGTTTGCGGCCCTTGCGGGCTGGTTCTGGTTGAGGGAGCGTTTTGGCATTATGCGGACCATAGGCTCGGTGCTTATTTTTATAGGAATTATTGTCATTTCTCTAGATAGCATCAAATAGAGATGCATAAAAGTGAGAAATTGCTACGGGATATAGTTGACAAATCGCAAATCAGCAGGTATGATGTAGAAGGAAAATGCACTTCATAGGGAAAGGATGGGTAATCGAATGAAGCAAAATAAAAACTCCTCCACAAACGCTGTCAGGTCCAGGTGGCAGGCTTTCTAGTGATGATGTCAGGATTGCCATTGTATGGCTAAATTTTCAAAGCCCTATGAAGTGTTCGAGCATACCGCCGATGTTGGTTTGCATGCGTACGGACAGAATTTAGCTGAACTGTTTGTGCATGCTGCTCAAGGGATGGAAGATTTAATGGTCCCGCTTGAGCAGATAAAGATAGTCACCAGTCGGGAGATTACAGCCGAAGGTCACGATGCGGTTTCTCTGCTGATTGCGTGGCTCGGCGAACTGATCTTTCTGTTCGATACTGAATACCTCCTCTTACGAGATTTTACGATTGACAGCATCACTGCAACACACCTGATTGCTCATGCGTCTGGAGAGCCGTATGATGTGCAACGGCATGAGCTGAGTAGTGCCATCAAAGCCGTCACCTGGCATGAGGCAGCGGTTAACTTCACCGATCAGGGATATCAGGCACGCATCATTTTTGACATTTAGATCTGTTTGCGCATAGTTTTGTCTCCCATCACGTCGGGTCTGTCGTGTGTTTGTCAGACCTGTTATTGCTGCGTGCCACATCATAGCTGTGTTTCGATGAGAAAATATTCCTGAGTAGCTAGTAAAGGTTTTCAAGCTATACTTACGTGCAACAGTGTTGCATGCTCCATAATAAACCAGGAGAAATACATGGGCAATAGCAAAGAAAAAGTTCCCTTGCAGCGCATCGACCCGTTCCGCTGGCGCATTCCAGCCAGCTACGAGGAAGGGATGCAGGTTCCTGGCGTCGTATATGCCGACGATGAATTAATCCAGCAAATCCTGGATGACAATGCGTTACAGCAGGTAGCTAACGTGGCAACGCTCCCCGGTATCGTCGGTTACTCACTGGGCATGCCCGATATTCATTGGGGATACGGTTTCCCGGTGGGAGGAGTGGCCGCGACCGACGCAGAGACAGGGGTGGTTTCGCCAGGAGGTATTGGCTTTGATATCAATTGCGGCGTGCGTCTAATGGCGACCGAACTGGTACGTGATCAGATTCGCGGACAGGTTGATAAGCTGGCGGATGCGCTGTTCAAGGCCCTACCCTCCGGCGTTGGAGGCGCGGGGATGCGTGAGCTAACCACCTACGAGATGCGCGATGTCATGGTGCAGGGAGCCGCCTGGGCGGTAGAAGATGGGTATGGGTTTGCAGAGGATCTGGAAGTCACCGAGGAGCATGGATGTTTAGCTGGGGCTGAGCCTGACAAGGTTTCGCCGATGGCGATGCAGCGTGGAAGGAAACAACTAGGCAGTCTGGGTTCAGGCAACCATTTTGCGGAAGTGCAGTATGTCGAGCATATCTACGACCAGGCAGCCGCAGAAGCAATGGGAATTGGTGAGGTTGGGCGAATCGTTGTGACCATCCATTGCGGGAGTCGCGGTTTCGGCCACCAGATTGCGGAAGACTATATCAAACTGGCCGAGGTCAAGCAGGCCGGGTATGGGTTCAAGCTGGTGGACCGTCAGCTTGCCTGTCTGCCCTTGCAGTCTGGCGAGGGAAAAGCTTACCTTGCTGCGATGGCCTGCGGAGCCAACTTCGCCTGGGCCAACCGTCAATTGCTGATGCATGGAGTGCGTGAGGCGTTCTCCAGCGTTTTCGGACGAAAAGCACGGGCGAAAGAGATGCCATTGGTCTACGATGTCTGTCACAACATCGCCAAGATCGAGGAGTACGAGGTCGATGGGCAGAAACGCCGGGTTTGCGTCCATCGCAAGGGTGCCACGCGGGCATTCCCTGCGGAGCATCCGGCGCTCCCTGAAAAGTACCGCTCTATAGGGCAGCCTGTACTCATCCCAGGGGATATGGGGCGCTATTCATTTGTACTTGCCGGTGCGCAAGGCTCAATGGAGCAGAGTTTCGGTTCCTGTTGCCACGGAGCTGGACGCAGGCAGAGCCGAACGGCTGCGAAAAAGTCCATCAGTCCGCGTGATCTACTCGACCAGTTGGCGGCACGCGGCGTGACCATTCGCGTCCATAGCAAAAACCTGCTTAGTGAA
>JAICIM010000035.1 GCA_025928885.1 Ktedonobacteraceae bacterium
GCTCAAAGTTGACATTTCGGCTTTTGAGTTCATCAACCGCAGCATCGATATCATCAACGACAAAATCCAGCATCGTGAACATCGCTGGCTGATGATTGTCTTTTGGATAGGCAAACGCTATACCGCCACCAGGCAAATGAAGCCGGAGGCCGCCGCCCTCTTCGACTACGTGTAGCCCGAGAACCTGAGTATAAAACTCCTTAGCTTTTGCCAGGTCATTCACTGAAAATCCGCTAAATGCTGTTTTTGGTTGAAACATATCTCTCTCCTGGTTATTTACAGGATACTTTCCTGCGATCTATGTATATGATCATCCTTGCATTTTGCAAGTAGAAACAGCATACTCCTGGTGAGCAGAAAAAAACTTCTCGAATCTTGCTTTCATACGAACATGATCTGGATTCATGCGCGGAGACAGTTCTGTCAGATCTCACACCGACCATGATGCCCCGCGCGTCAGGAGAGTCAAACGCCGCGTTCCTGTTCCAGTTTTTTTGCACTGACCACATACCTCAAGTATGTTACGGCGAGGTGTCGGACTAAACAGCACTCTTATCTTCAACAGCTTCCTGGACAAGCTTGCCATCCTGGTAGATCAGGGCGCGGCGGAATATGTAATGGACACGCTCCTGTACGGCGATATCGTTGGAGACAAAAGCCCGCACATTCCCAAAGGGAGCAGCCAGTATCAGCTCCTGATAGTGACCCCTTGTGATCCGCTGTGCAACGGTCGCTGCTGTCCCCTCCTGCTCATCGTTGGTGATACAGACATCTTCTGGCCGCACCGCGATGGTTACGTCGCCTTCAGAGTGCGCAGAGAACTGCTGGCAGGGAATATATGTCCCATCCACCTCAACTCCGCCCTCTTTTAATTGACCCGGATACAGATTCATTGCACCAATAAAACTGGCGACATAGACCGTCGCAGGTGCTTTATAAAGCGTGGTTGGGACCGCGTATTGTTCAAGATAGCCAGCCTCTAACACCGCGACGCGATCCGAGATCGAAAGCGCCTCATCCTGATCGTGCGTCACAAAGACGGTCGTAATGCCCACCCGTTGCTGAATCTCGCGGATCTCCTCGCGTACCTGCTCGCGTAGTTTCGTATCCAGATTGCTCAATGGTTCGTCCAGCAGCAGCACCTTTGGCTCCAGCACCAGCGCACGAGCCAGCGCCACCCGCTGTTGTTGGCCACCGGATAGTTGGGCCGGGTAGGAACGCGCATACCCATCCAGGCGCACGAGCTTGAGCACTTCATGGACCCGCTCGCGAATAGCCTGCCTGGACACTTTGCGTACCTGCAATCCGAAGGCAATATTGCTGAAAACGTCCATATGCGGCCAGAGCGCGTACTGTTGAAAGACCATCGCCGTTGGACGCTTCTCCGGCGGCATATGGATGATCGGCACGTCATCCAGCAAAATACGCCCGGCATCCGGCGTCAGGAAACCGGCAATCATGCGCAGCGTTGTGGTTTTGCCGCAGCCTGACGATCCCAGCAGACAGACCAGCTTTCCCGACTCTATTTCCAGGTTCAGCCCCTTGACCACCGGCTTGCCCCCCAGATGTTTCACAATGCCATCAAGCACCAGCTTTGCCATAAATATCTCACCTTCCTGCTCTATTTACACTGTTCTCTCTCCCGATCAATGGAGATGGAAACCGGCGGCCAGCGATCCACCGATGATATAGCGACGTACCAGTAGCAGCAGCACGAATGATGGAATGCTTAGCACAATGGAAAAGACGGCTGCTGCTTGCTGGGGATAATTTTGTACCAGCGTGTACATCTGAACCGGCATCGTCAGGTAGTCGGGCGCACCAACCAGGAAGGTTCCCTGCGCCTCGTCAAAGGCCGCCAGAAATGCCAGGATCAGCGCGACCAGGATGCCCGGAAGCGCGAGGGGAAAGGTGACGCGCCAGAAGGTGGTCCACAAGCTCGCCCCGGCATCGCGTGCCGCATCTTCCAGTTCGCGCGGCACTCCGGCAAAAGCCGCCGTGGGAATCCAGGTCATGACCACAACCGTGTTCAGCATCTGCACCAGCACCACACCCCAGAAGGTGTTCATCAAGCCAAAGGCGTAGAGTAGCCCGGCCATTGTAATGTACAGGCCCATTTTAGGAAAGGCATTGGTCGCAAAGAGCGAAATGAGAAAGACGCGCTGACCCGGAAAGCGTCCACGGGCAAAGGCATAGGCGGCAGGCAGGCAGATCACAGCTGAGAGCAGCGTGACCACCGGCGCAAAAATAAAGCTCAGCACGATGGAATGGCCGATATCAGCGTTGAGCAAAATCTCTTGCCACCAGGAGAGCGTCCAGGTTTGCGGAAGGAGAGCGGGATAAAACCAGGAACCAGCAAACGCCCAGACGCAGAGCACGACCAGCGGTCCTAGAATAAATACTCCCAGCACAACGAGGAAAATACTCACCAGCACCCCTCTGATCGCAGCTGCTATGCGTGCTGGCCCTCCATCTGCCCGTTCTTGTGCTTGCGTCGTTGGTTGCAAGCGGTCGTCTCGATTGATCTGTGTGATACTCATTGTGCAGCCCCTCCTCGGCGATTACTGGAGACATTGGCCCAGACGTAGACCGCACCCAGCCCGGCTGCCAGCAGAAAGACGAGTACAGCCATTGCAGCGGCCTGCTGTGGCTCGTTAAACGCCTGGAAGTATCGCGCCATTGTGACACCAAGCAAGGTCGGCGCATTTGGCCCCGTGAGATAGGGGATGGTAAAGCTGCCCAGGACGCCAATGCCGGTAAAGGTTGCCACAATGATCGTTGGCAACATATTGAGCGGCACAATGATGCGCCACAAAATGGTCGGAAATGAGGCTCCTACGTCGCGTGCCGACTCAATCAGCGCATCTGGCACGTTGCGCAGTCCCGAAGCCAGCAGCAGCACCGAGAAGGGGATATTGACCCACAATTGTCCCAGGACCACGCCAAAAAGAGTGTAGCCGAAGCCATCAAACTGAAGATGCAGAATGTCCTCTACCAGCGTGCTCATATAGCCATGCGCATTCCAGAAGGTGACGATGGCGTATGAGGCAATGACGACCGGGATAAAGAGCGGAATCAGATAGAGGGAAGAGAGAATATGTACGAGCCGCCCGCGTCCAAAGCGGAGGTAGAGCGCCAGGCCCCAGCCAACCGCCAGAATCAGCGCAACCGAGGCCAGTGTCACCCAGATGGTGGCCCAGAAATCGCCGCGAAAAGAGGCGTCGCTCAGCAGGTGTGCATAGACGGCAAAGGTGATACCGTGATCGCTGGAGACGAGGCTTTGATCGAGCAGCGAAACCGTCGCATTGGGACCGCCGGTATAGCCTAGCGAGAACGCGATTGCCATCAGGGCCGGGATACCGACGAAGATGGCGATGAAAATAACTGGAATGCTTGCTACAAGCATTGCCAGTCCGCTCTGGCGAATATTGCGCCAGCGCGTTGCCTTTGGGATAACCATAGTTCCTCTCCTAATAGAGGTGGCGAACCCCGTCCCGCTGTGTGACGCGAGAGCAAAGTTCGCCAATTTCAACCGCTATCAATCAGTCAACGAGACGTTGCGCCAGTTTATCCACCAGCAACCTGGGTTTGCCATTGTTTATTCATATCAGCCTTAAATTTTGAGGCAAAGTCGGTCGCGTAGGCATGGGCGATTGAGGCATACTGTTTCTGCACATCCTCCGGCACATAAGACCACTGCACGCCCGGATAGCCATGCATTGCGGCGATAACCTTCGCCTGAATCTCCGATCCCAGCAGCCAGTTCAAAAATGTTTCCGCCTGTGGAATATGGGTCGAGGTGCGTGGAATGCCAATAAATGCCGGTCCTCCCACAAATGGCGGGTCAAGCTGCGTGAGCTTGATCGAATCGGGGAGCTGGTGCTGTTGCAGGCTGGTGAGCGCCTGATCCGACCAGACAGGAGCCATCTGGATGGAGCCATTCGCCAATAACTGCAACACTGCCGTATTGCCATTAGGATAGAAGCCGTTGCGATAGATAGAGGATTTGAGCGACTTCAGCTCATCCAGTCCAGGCTTCCACTGGCTTTCTAATGACGCATTATAGTTAGTGGCGGAAACAAAATTTTCGCGTGCATCGGTGGCGATATGTGAGCTAATCACAGCTTCCACAAACGCGCTCCCGGAGCCACCAGTGTCGGGCGAGTTATAGGTGAATTTGCCAGGATTGGCTTTGATCCACGCCAGGACATCAGCCAGTGTTTTTGGCGGCTCTTTGATGGACTGCGAATTGTAGGCCAGCACCACCGAAGAGGCGCGGTAGGGAACAGCCAGCGAGGAGACCTGCTTGAGTAGCGCATCGTCCACGCGATTGAGTAGCGGCACCTCTTTGGTCGTCAAGGGGACCAGCAGTTTGGCCTGAGCAGCCTGAGTCACAACGGAGCCAGAGTCGATCAGATCCATCCCAGCATCTTTGCCAGCGCTGATGGCCGCGCTTATGCGGGCAAACGTTGCCGTATCGTTGGTGCCATGCTCTGAAAAGACCAGCTTGATGTCGATGTCTTTGTGGGCTTGCTTGAATTCAGGGATTAGCGTGTTTTGCCACAGATTTTTGACATTCACATCTCCACTTGCATAGAGGGTGAGGGTGGTTGTGCCTGCACCGCTCGTTGTCGCTGAACCACCGCAGCCAGCGAGAGCAAACAGAGCCAGCAACGTGAAGACCGTCAGCGCGGAAAATATCCGTCTCATAATACAGCCCTTCCTGATAAATAAAGTATAAAAGAATACAGCGACCTGAGAGCAGGCCAATGTATCAACTAGAATTCTATGTGTCGGGTACTAAACAAGTGTTAATAACAGGTTAAGATCAGGTGAAGGAGACGCAGACAGGAGGATGTACTCAGGAATGAGAAACAACGTTGTCAGTGTCATCCTGAATTAAAATCTAAATAAAATCTTTTCAGAAGGTTAAAAAGTAGTTGAAAGGTAAAAATAATAAATGATAGATATAATGTACCTGATCACCCCTTGCCTGTCAAGTGAAAAATAGGGACAGAGCTTCTACCTATTAAAGCATTGCGTTTGGTTATACATATAAGTGTTTTTACGAGTAAGTTCGATAAGGTCTTTCGTAGCCGCGCGATAAAGTCGCGCGGCTACGAAAGACCTTATCGTTTTTGAAAGGAAAATTTTCAGAGGGCGAAAGTATAGCTTTCCCCCGACTTGATCTCTCGTACCTGGTCGCCAACACCCACTTTTACCGATCGGTTCAGGCTATCGACCTCGGCATCGACCCGGAGCTGGTTGCGCTCAAGCGTCACCGTAATCAACAGCCCTCGGAAGCGCATAGGGAGGGTCAGACCGCGCAGATGGTTCATGGGTTTGGGGTTAAAGTAGAGTACATTGTCGCGGATGACCTCGCCCAGGTAGCTGCGTTGCATCAGATCTAGCGTTCCTGCCATCACCCCCATATGGATGCCCTCCGCTGTTGTACCGCCCTGCACATCGCCGACATCGCTCTCCAGCGCCACCATATACCGCTCCCACGAGACGGCCAGATCGATCTCCGAGAAGACGCCAGCATAGGTGACGAAGCTCAGGGTTGACCCGTGCGAGGTGCGGGCGTCGTAGTAGGTCACGTTTTTTTGCAGCGTCTCAGACGTATAGGGGTAGCCGAGGCGCTCGAAGATCTCCTTCATTTCATTCTGTCGGAACAGATAGAACAACAGCACAACATCGGCCTGCTTCGACACTCTGTAGCTGTCGGGATCTTTCTCCTCGGCCCGTAGGATGCGATCGAGCCGCTGGATGTTCCCGTATTGGCTACGGTAAGCATCCCAATCCAGTTCTTCCAGGTTTTCCCAGCCCTCAAACTGGCTGATAACGCCATTGGGGAGGAAGGGAACATACATTTTGTGGCTCATCTCTTTCCAGATCTCGACCTCCTCATCGGTGAGATCGATCTGCTCACAGAGCGCATGTCGCCGTCGTGCTGGCAGCAGATCGAGCAGTTTGCCTGCAATATCAGTGAGCCACGCCACCATCACATTGGTGTAGGCGTTGTTGCGCAGGCCGGGTTCATCCGAGTCCGGGTATTTCTCGTGGAACTCGTCTGGCCCCATGACGCCGTGGATCTCGTAGCGGCCACGCTCGGGGTTGAAGTGCGCAATGCTGGACCAGAAGCGGGCGATCTCCATCATCATTTCCGCGCCCGGTCCAAGCAGAAAGTCGGTATCCCCCGAGGACTGGATGTAGTGCCAGATATTGTAGAAGATGGCAGCGTTCACATGGCGCTGGGTTCGGCTCAGGTCCGCGTCCCATTGCCCGGAGCGTGGGTTGAGATGGACGAGTTGGGTCTCTTCCTTACCGCTACTGCCGCTCTGCCAGGGATACATTGCGCCACGATAGCCAGCCTCCCGCGCCATTGCACGCGCCTCGCCAAGCCGTCTGTAGCGATACATCAGGAGGCCGCGTGTGATCTCTGGCAGTCGAAAATTCAGGAAGGGATAGATGTAAAGCTCGTCCCAGAAGATGTGGCCGCGATACGCCTCTCCGTTGAGGCCGCGTGCAGGAACACCTGCATCCAGATCAGCCGTATGGGGAGAGCAGGTTTGCAATACGTGAGAGGCATGGAAGCGGAGCAGGAACTGTACGCGATCGTCGTTGGGAACGCGAAAGTCGCAATCGTTCCACAGTTCGTTCCAGGCTCCTTGATGACGGGTGAAGGCTTCCGCAAAGGTGCCGAAGCGTCCAACTGCCGTCTCTGCATTGATCAGGGGTTCGTTGATCGCCCGATCGCGCGAGAGGTAGAACGAGACCAGCTTTTCAACACGGATTGGTTGTCCCTGTGGGAGCACGAAGCCCAGTGTCTGTTGTACATAGTCTTCCATCTGATAGAGTCCGCGATCGACCACCAGCTCGACCGCCTCTCCATACACACGCGTCCTCGCGGCTTCAGCGACATAGATGCGCGACTGGCGTGTGCGGGCAATCAGGGAGATCGTGTCCAGGTGTGGCGTTCGGCTTGCCACTGGATGCAGATGGTGACCCTCAAGTTCCCGATAGCGGGCAACGCCCAGGTTCATAACGCGAGCGTCAAGCGCCGTAATGACCTCCACCGGACCAGACCAGTTCTCGGCGGTGATGGTCCATTCCAGCGCTGCCTGATGCATTTCTGCCATGCTGACAAAGCGCTTGCTAGCGAGGGTCGTTTCGCGGCCATGCTGATCGCGAAAGCGAATCTGACGCATCACCGTTGCATTGTGGAAGTCTACTTCGTGTCGGTAACTTAGCAGTTCAACGTTCTTGAGATCGATCGCCTCTTCTTCCCCGATACGGAGCTTGAGTACAAGCCAGTTGGGAAGATTGACCAGATCTTCGTTGAGGACCGGATGGCCCCCCATAATGGTCGTCTCGCGATTATAGCAGCCAAGCGCATAGGTGCCTGGATAGTGTACGTCGTCCGCGTCGGCCCATTCTGCGCTGCCACGGGTGCAAAAATAACCGTTGCCGGTTGAGGTCAGCACCTCTCGCAGCCTCTCCTGTTTGGGATCAAAGTTGTTGTAGACAAGCGTCCAGTCCTTTGGATGGGGTCTGGAACTCCTTGTGGGATACCGAGCCGCGAGTTTGTTGAGGAACCGCTCCACCTCTTCAACTGTACTGAGCACATAGTCTGCTGCGGTGGTACGATCGGCGTTTTCAGGATCGTCGGCGCTCCCCACAAAGATGGCAATGCCGCGCCCGGTCACGGCCCTGAAAGCGTCCTCGTCTGTGATGTCGTCGCCCAGATAAACGGGAACCACGTTATTTCGGTCCAGGTCAAGCGCCTTGAGCAGGTAGAGCACCGCTTTCCCTTTGTCCCAGTCTAGCTTTGGCTGGATTTCAAAGACCATCTTACCCGGTGTGACCTTGAGTTCCTCTGGACGCTCGCTGAGAATAGCTTCAACAACCTTCTTGATGCGTGGGCGCTGTTTTTCTGAGACCAGACGGAAATGAACGGCTACCGAGCTTTTTTTGGGTTCAATCAACACCCCCGGAATGTCTGCCAGCTCAGCGCGAACCCTGGCCTCTACCTCTCGTATCAGGTCAGCGAAAGACGCGCCCTCGTCATACTGGATGGGGCCTCCCGCAGGACTCCAGATATCGAAACCGTGGTCGCCAGCTACGATCAGGTTGTTGATGCCCATCAGCTCCTGTACGACCTGACGGTCGCGACCGCTGACCACGATCACGGGAACCCGTGCGGCCAGTCTCCGTACTGCTTCTCGGACACTCCCCGAGATCACAGCGTCCTCCGGTCTTTCGCGGATGGGCGTCAGGGTGCCATCATAGTCGAGAAACACCGCCGGCAACTTGCCTGCGAAGCGTTTCATCAGTGCCTCGCTCTCTGCGAGGGCATGTGGTAGGTCGCTGATCTGCCTTGCCATAGTTGCTCACCTCTGTTTGTTCGTCATCGAACACCTTTTTGTATATGATGATTCCTGGAGCGGCCAACTGAGCTATATCTGTTCATTGATGCCTATCCTATATAGTACACGTAATCGGGCGCAGATCGTGACCAAACCAATGGCACGACACGTGTTAAAAGATGAATGCATAGAGCGATGTCTGGTTTCACCTGTGTCTAGAAAAGGAGGAAATAGGCCCATCAGGCCCCCTGATACACCTGGATGTGCAGGGCCTTCTCGTAAGTGACTATAATATGCAGGGACAAGTGATATGTAGTTGTCATGAAAGGAACAGATAATGCAAATTGGAATGGTCGGATTGGGCCGCATGGGCGCGTTTATGGCGCAGCGGCTCATTCGAAAAGGTCATACAATCGTCGGGTACGTCCGCCACGCAGATAAGGTGCAGGCCTTGCTGAAAGAGGGATCGATTACAGAAGGTGCCTCTTCTTTGCCTGATCTTGTGCAAAAACTGTCTACCCCACGCGTCATCTGGCTGATGGTGCCTGCCGCTTCGGTGGATGCGACGATAGAAACGATCCTCCCACACCTCGAAGCCGGCGATATCGTCATCGATGGTGGAAATTCTTACTACCATGATGATATCCGGCGTGCATCTGCGCTCAAAGCCAGGAATATCCACTATGTCGATGTTGGCACGAGTGGAGGCGTCTGGGGCCTCGAACGTGGTTACTGCTTGATGATTGGCGGGGAAAACGAGATTGTTCAGCATCTTGATCCTATTTTCTCAACCCTGGCTCCTGGCATCGATGCCGCTGTGCGCACGCCGGACCGCGAGAAGCTTGGGGGGACTGCTGAACAGGGATATCTGCACTGTGGGCCAAACGGCGCAGGCCATTTTGTGAAGATGGTTCACAACGGCATTGAATACGGTATTATGGCCGCCTATGCTGAGGGCTTGAATATCCTGCATCATGCGAATGTGGGGAAACATCAGCAGGAGATCGATGCCGAGACGGCACCGCTGCAAAATCCAGAATATTACCAGTATGATCTCAATCTGCCCGATGTTGCCGAACTCTGGCGGCGAGGCAGCGTGATTGGCTCGTGGTTGCTGGATCTCACCGCCCATGCGTTTCTCAAGAGTCCCGATATGGGTAGTTTCCAGGGCCGGGTATCGGATTCGGGAGAGGGACGCTGGACTATCTCAGCTGCCATCGACGAATCCGTGCCTGTACCTGTTCTCAGTGCGGCCCTCTTTGAGCGCTTCAGCTCACGTGGCAAAGACGAATTTGCCAACAGGATCATGTCCGCTATGCGCTATGAGTTTGGCGGTCACCTGGAAAAAGACGAAGCACCCCCAACTGCCTGAAAGAGATGGCCTGGATATTTGTCCAGGCCATCCAATTGATTTTCACGTTTTGATACAGAGCAGCATATGCATGTTATGGATGCATATGCTGTAAAAATTGCTCGACGCTGGGGCGTTCGTTGGGTTGCATCGGGCGGAAGGTGCCTTTTTCATTGATCAAGACCACGCGCGAACTCTGGATATTGATGATCATATCGGGCAGATGATCGCCGTTTACGTCTGCGAAGGTCAGGGTGACAATCGTTAAATCGTCGTTGGCACCGTAGAGCTGGGGGCCGTTATAGATGCGAGGATGGGTAGTATCGCCGCCGGGAAATTCTATAACTTCGATATGTCGATGCAAATTGATGGCGATGAAATGGCTCGGGTGGCCGCTCTGTTCGTTATGTTGTACCCAGGCGTCCATTTGAAAGGTGCGCGGGCGTCCATAGTGCAGGTCATCCAGGGCTGTGGTGGTCCAGCTAATGGCGGTGGTAATTATCAGCCAGAGCGTGATCATAACAACCATGCCCATGCCCAGGTAGAAGAGGGAATGGACCTTCTTTGTCGAGCCGCCGAATAGCTTGTCGAACGAGGTGGTGATCGGCCCTTTGCCCGACTCTATTTTCTGGGTTTCGGCTGTCCGTTTCCATTCAGTGATCGGTTCCTCGGTCTCTTTCGCTGGAGAGCGTGAGGCTCGTTGGACGACTGGCGGGGGTAGGGGAGATTTATCGGCTTTCTGTTTGCCGCCGTTGTGCGCTGCTTTCTTGCTAGAGGGACGACGGCGCAGAATACTCCTGGGAACAATCTGCTGATCGTCAGTTGTTGCCAGAACTGGCATCGTTCGCTCCTTTCCTGGAGATCCAGACCACGAATACACACAGGTAACACGCGCCCTGCCAGTATTATAAAAATGTGAGTACAAGAACTCTTATTTAGTCTGTGGCAGGAACGGGAGATGAAATAGATGGGAAAGCAACAACAACACACAACATAACACAACGTACAAATAGCACAACGGACGGGTGAGAAGTAGTATTGACTTTATTTGCGGTCGGAGACCAGGAATGACTCTACTGATATTCTATATACCACAGTGTACCAGAGAAGCACATGGTTGTCCAGTGACCTATTACTTCCTGGGGGCGGGCGGAAAATCACAGGCAAATTTTGTAGGAAAGCTGTCGATTGCAATGCGACTAGACCGCTAACAGGCTTGCTCATCTTCGTTCGTATCGTATACAATAGGCGGCGCATAAGCACAGTATTCAGAGAAGGAAATAGCTATGTTATCTCTGCCCTATCAGCTAGAGGCCGCCATTGAGGGTGTACTGCACAATGTTCCAGCATCGAAATGGAAAAGTGCGGCCAAAGCGTTAAGCGAACGGTATCGAACCTCGCGCACCGGGAAAGAAAGCTCATTGGCCAGAGGGTTTGATGAGGCTTTAGGGTATGCTGCAATCATCCTGCCCGCTGCGTATGCTCAGCTGAGTGGGGCGATGGCCGCCGTGCAGAGGCGCGTCCCTGGCTGGCAACCGCTGTCGATGCTCGATATTGGCAGCGGACCCGGCACGGCTCTCTGGGCGGCGACCGAGCAATGGTCCACGTTGCAGAAGCTGACCGCCTGGGAGCGAGAGCCAGCCTTTATCGAGCTTGGTCGCCAGCTTGCGCAAGCCAGCGCGAGGCAGGCTCTGACCGCTACCAACTGGCAACGAGTGACGCTCGATAAGAAGCTCGTTGATGGACAGCAGATGGCGAATACGATTGAAAAGCAGCTGGCCGGGCGGGTTGAAAGCTACGATCTCATCGTTTTTGGGCATGTCCTCAATGAGCTGCCCGAAACACTGCGCAAAGATATCGTGGCGCTCGCCTGGCAACGCTGCTCCGGCGTGCTGCTGATTGTGGAGCCTGGAACCTCAGCCGCATTTCCAATTGTCAAAGCGATGCGCGACTCTCTCTTAGATCTCGATGCCAGAACGCTTGCCCCCTGCCCGCATGATCGCCCCTGCCCTCTGCTCGACGATTGGTGCCACTTTCCCCAGCGCCTTGAGCGTCCGGCATTTCAGCGGCGAGCAAAAGAGGCTTCCGCCGGCTGGGAAGAAAGCAAATTTTCGTATGCGGCGATGGCTCGCTTTCCCGCCGATGCTGCTATCTGGGGACGCCTGATCCATCAACCGCATAAACAGAAAAACATGGTCAGCCTGACCGTTTCTAGCACGGATGGTATCGTAGAGGTGCAAATACCGAAAAAGCAGCGCGAGGCATTTCGGCAGGCCAGCGATTATGATTGGGGAGAAGTGCTGCAATCGCGTCTTGAGTCGATGAAATAGCCTCGACTTTTTGCGGTTCTTACACATTTCCTGCATCACTGTACGTTTGACCGACCGCTATAGATCAACTCATCTGGTGATTTTTTATGCAAAACAGTGTCGCATATTGTGTCTGATGCCGCTTTTCATATATAATTTAAAATAAAGAGCGGACGTAGAGAGGGGAAGATCAGGCACGCGGGCTACCATTTTAGGTGCATGGGATAGTAGTACATAGATCTTGCATCTTGTTCGTTATACAGGTGTAAGATGGAAGCGACATAGAAGATGTTCAATTGAAGAGCATCGCAAAGAATGCACTGGAGGGATTCATGGCGCAAAACTATCGCTTGAAGCAGGCGCGAGAGCTACGGGGCTGGTCGCAGGCAAAAGTGGCCGAATTGATCGGGACCGATGCCACCACCGTGAGCCGCTGGGAGCGAGGGATTTTCTCCCCTACTCCGTATTTTCGTGAAAAGCTGTGTGTACTTTTTGAGAAGAATGCTGAAGAACTGGGGCTGCTAGAGGCTGCACAACCACCTCAACAGCCGGAGCATCCAACGGGAGCAGCTCCCGGAGAGGAGCCGCAAAAAGCACCCCCGCTGCCCGATGATATTTTTGCCTACATCCTTGAGAGTGCGTCGCAAGATCATCAGGCGCATCTGCTCTGGGAGTATGCCTATGTGCAGGCATTACGTGGTCAGTATGATGAGGCGCAGCAGCTGGGAGAAGCCAGCTTAAATGTGTTTGAGCAGTCGGGGCATCCCAATGCTGCAGCCATTCGCGCATGGTTGTTGCAACATGATCTGTTAGTCCCACAATCGCCTTCTACCGGTGATCTAGCGCATGATACGCCGCCTCGCCCAAAGCCACCGCAGGAAAAAAACACGAAATCGCGTTTCCCCTGGGGCGGCGTTGGCGTTTTGCTGGCTATTCTTATTATCGCCACCGCAGCCTTCTCTGGTTTTGCTTTTTACCAATCGCGCTTTTCTCCTGCCCCTCGCGCCTCTCAGCAACATCAAGCGACTTCTTATGCCTCTCTCTCTGAATTTTCTGCCACCCCAACCGTCCAACCTACCGTAGTTCTTACGCCCGCTCCCGCGCCGACTCAGCCGGTTGCAACTGCCTCGCCGGCGACAACGCAGGCTGCTGCCGCATCCTCTACCATCCTGGCAAATCTTTCCCCGTCGCAGTTGACCTCTCATAGCTGCCAGCCAGATTCACAGACGTTTCGCTGCACGTTGACGCTTTCGGTGAGTAGTGCAGCCTCGCAAGAGGTGTTTGCCTGGCGGGCGTCGAGTCGGGGCATTATCGCGCAGATCAATCCCACCAGCGGACAAATCACGGCGGGTCAGCCCTATCAGATTATCGTCTATATCAACCAGGCTTCTACTCAGCACGGTTCACTTGACTTTTCCTTGCATGCCTCTGCTTCAGGGGAGATTGCCTCTGCCTCCGCGTCCTGGCAATACTGAGCAATAGAGTAGGCTGGGAACGAAAACGCCTCTACACCTGGGTTGCGACACCCAGGTGGTTTTATCTAGAGATCAAAAACTGACAGGTTTTCCCCACACGATTGAATCGACGAGGGACTGTGTAATAAATCCGTCCTGTTGATAGGGAGTGAGCATTGTTCTCACCTCTTCGTCAAAGGCGCTGGCAGCAGCTTCGCCCATACGCTGGCGTGAGAAGCCGTTCATAGAGTGGATTGAACGAATAAAATCTTCGACCGATTGCGTGAAGGGGATGGGCTGTGTGCGGATGCTGCCCTCCTGTACAAACAGGTGGCGCTGCTCCAGTTCCTCAACGAGATTGAAGGGTTGGTATTCCTGATTGGTGGAATAGCGTCGCACAATCTCTACGAACTGGGCATCCCACGGGCTACGCTTTTCGTCTCCTCGATCCACGAGTGCGAGATAGCCATGTGGGGTCAGGATACGTTGAAAGAGCGGCAGCACGATATCCCATTCCATCCAGTGCAGGCTCGATCCGGCTGTAATCAGCGCATAGGGAGGCTGTAACGCAACCTCTTCGATACGGCCATAGGTCCAGTTGAGATTGGGATGATCGCCGCCGGGCAACGGCTTACCTTTTGCGATCATGGCCTGTGAGAAATCGACGGCATCAACGCGCTCTACATGCTCTGGCAACCTGCGTGCGATATCACCGCTGGCGCAGCCAACGTCGAGAACCGTGCGCGGCGTATCAGTGATCAGGTCAAGCAGGCTGTTGATCGTTTCAGATAAATAGGGCGAACGGTGATGATAGACCTCAACGATGCTCTCGTCCTGAAACTGCATCGCATATTTTATGCCGAGATGGGCCGGTTTCGGTTTCATCGCCTGTACTCCTTCTATTTGCTCAATGATCTTCCTTTCGTATGTACAGATAGAATAGCACAAAAAACGAGATGGTGGCGTCTACCACCATCTCGTTTTTTATATCTACTACTGGAGATTTACGAATATTGTTGCGTGTTCGCACAGGGCGTGGCACCGGAAATGTAGACTTTGCTCCAGAGATCGGGCGCGTAGGTTTGTTGTGCGTTATCTACAACGCCTACCACGCAAGGTTTGCGCACAAACGTCGAGGTGTACTGGTAGCGTGGAATCCACACCACGTCGTTGACCAGCTCTTGCTCGGCCTGATTGTACATCTGAACGCGCTTTGCCTGATCAGATGTGACATCGGCCTCCTCCATCAACTTTTGTACCACCTGTTGCTGGGCGCTCCGTGAGCTATGGTTCTGTCCATAGTTCATGGCGTTCTTGGATGATCCCTTGTCAAAGATCAGCGTCAGCCAGTCCTGGGGATCGGGATAGTCGGAGACCCAGTACAGTGCGTACATCTGCATGCCGTTGGGGTTGTTCAGCGAGTCGTGGCGCTCTTCCAGCAGCTTGTTAAAGTCGATATCGTCGAGCTTCACGTTGATGCCCAGAGCGCTCTGCCACATCTGCTGGACCGCTGAAAGCTCGTTGCGCAGATCCGACGATCCCTGCGACGAGTAGGTCAGCGTGACGGCTGGGAAGTTTTGCTGAGTATAGCCCGCCTCTTTCATGCCTTCACTGAGCAGTTGTTTGGCTTTGGCTTGATCGCCTTTGGTATTCGTCGTGCCATCCGGCCCCTTGAGATCCGGGCTATAGCCGACCATACCTTGCGGGATGATATGGTTGGTTGGCAGAACGTTGCCTTTGTAGATGTTCTGGGCAATGGCATCTTTATCGATTGCCAGCGCAAACGCCTGCCGAATTTTGATATTGTCGAACGGCTTGGCCAGATAGTTCATCGTAAAGTAGAACACATCGAGCAGCGGCACATGATGGAGCTGTCCGTTGGGCAGCGCCTTTGCCTGCTCGACCTGGGCCGCCTGCACGCTCGCCATGTCAACTTGATCGGCCTGATAGGCGCGATAGCTGGTATCTGTGCTCTGATAGAAGGGCATGATGATCTTCTTCAGTTGCGGTTTTGCGCCGTAGTAGTTCTCGTTCGGCACAAAATCGATCTCTTTGCCACGCGTGTACTGCGTAACCTTGAAGGGGCCAGCACCGCCGATGCCCTCGCTCAGATGATCGATAAAGTTGTCGCCGTATTTATCGATCATGCTTTTTTCGACGACATAGGAGCTTTGATAGGTCAGGATCTGCAAGAAATAGGCCGCCTTCTGATTGGCGATCAGGATGACCGTTTGCGGATCGGGGGTTAAAATACTGTCATTGATTAATGATGAGATTTTTCCAGCCTGACGTTTATCTGCGTCTTTAATAAGTCCGAGATACAGGGGCGAGGTGGTCGATTTCAGCTCTGGTTTGAGCGCACGGTCGATGCTATAGGCAACATCGGCAGAGGTCAATGGTTTGCCGTCGCTAAATTTCAAATTGGGTTTGAGTTTGAAGGTCCAGGTGATGCCATCAGCCGCGACCTGATGCGATTGGGCCAGCTGATCCTGTACTTGCAGCTTGTCGTCAAGCGTGACCAGGCCGGTGAAGACCAGGTTGACGGCGCTGATCGAGGGCAGATCGGTGACCAGGGCAGGATCAAAGGCCTGGAGGTCGTTGCGCCCTTCGATGGGCCAGACATAGATCTGCTTGTCGTCTGTTGCCTTGCTGGTTTGCTGCGAAGATTGTTGCTGGCTACCACCACCGCAGGCCGAGACGATCAGCACCATCAGGCTCAGGAATAACAGCCCGATGGCCTTGCCTGACCACGTAAGGGATTGGGATTGCATAGATTTCTCCTCATATTTGAAAGAGTAGATAAAGAAACGTTGTGCCGCTATGCTACTGCACCCCGGCCACAATGCGAGGGAATCTCTCTAATATTACGTTCGCCTGCTTCTCAAATCTCTCATGTTTTTGTCAAATTGCTGAGATTGTATGTACGGCTTTTGCTTGAGAGGGTTGAATCTGGTGATGGAAGAGGAGATAGTGGATAGAAAAGGGGAGGCGAAACATGCCAGCGATCACCTTCCGGGTTTTGCAATTCTGGTCATATTTCGCCAAATAGCTGAGAATGCCACGGTTGAACCTTTTGAACAGAGCTACCAGCCCTCGGCTTCGTCTTCGTCTAATGAGAAGGTGTGATGGCCCCCCAGACAGTAATACTGCAAGTCGCCATCTTCGTCGGTGGCCGGGGTATCTTCTTCCAGATCAACGATCAGGACGCCTTCTTCGTTATCATATGGGCAGGTCTGGTATTTGATGTGTTCAACATCCATGTTCTTTCTCTCTCCTCATGTATTGTGCTATCTCTACCTTGCCTTCTTCAGCTTCCTCTGGTACCGGGAGAAAGTGACGAGAAGGATTGTTCCTGTGTGGGGAGCTTTTCCCCACTTCCTCTGGTGACTCTATGTGATGTTTTTTCAATCCTTCAACATCTCTAAGACAAATGGACATGAAGTACTATTTCCCTGTTTCATTCAACCGTTTCTGCTGATTTTTTTGAGGAGGAGATGACCTTATGAGGCAGCGAAATTATGCTTTGTCGGCATTTTGTTGGCGGGCGCGTGCTCGAAAATTGCGCACCTTCCAGAGATTTGCACACTTGTCAATGCTGCAGTAGCGCCTCGTGCGACTCTTGCTCTCATCGTAGAAGATTCCGCGACAATAGGGATTTGCACAGATTTTGAGCCGCGCTGGCTCGTGTGCGGTGAGGATATGGACGAACGAGGCGGCAATTTCTGTCTGCACCCATGCCCAATCCTTTTTTTCGGGTAGCGTTTCCAGTCTCAATGCCTCTTGCTCGACGACGAGCTGTCGCTTGAACGACGGTTTGAGTAAGATGGCGTTGAGGGTGGTCAGATCCTCGCTGGCAAGAGGTGGCTCTGCGATGGTTTCTATCATGCGCCGCAGCAAGAGGCGCAATGCAAGCAGATCGGTCAGCGTCGTCGTTTCAAGGGGATACTCGATCTGAAGGTCCCAGCGAGCCAAAAATTGCTCTAACCATCCTGGTTGGAAAAGATCGTCGCGCACCCATCTGCCGCGAAAATCACGAAACTCGCTATTGATAAATTCAATACACATATTCTTTATTTCATCGCTTGCCATATGCGGTATCCTACATCAGATCGGCGCTATTGAACAGCCTGAAAAAGCATTGACAGTTTCACTGTAGAAGTGTATTCTTGGCTATGTAACCATGTCAAGCGAAATTGCTGGTTACATATATCGCACTCTCTTCTTTTCATCTTAACCGAATATTGCCTGTGCAGAAAGGGCATTCCTCATGGATAATCTGGATGAGCAAGCACAACAGGTCCAGGAGTATCTTTCCCGTCGCCGTGTGCTGCAAACGCTAGCAGGTGTTTTGTTGGTCCCTGCTGTCGCTGGTTGTAGCCAGTCTGCCCAATCTCTCTCATCTTCGCCAACAGTTGCAACTTCATCCCCTACCGCCCAGACGCATCAGCAGGGCCACTCCCTCTATACCTATAGCGGCCATAAAGAGCGTGTGACCTCTGTAGACTGGTCGCCCGATGGCAAGCGGATTGTTTCAGGCTCGTTAGATAAGACGGTGCAGGTCTGGGACGCGACCTTTAGCAACACTTTTCCGCCATATCTCTATCGCGGCCATACCGATCAGGTGCTGGCCGTTGGTTGGGGACCGGATAGCCAGCGGGCGGTTTCTGGTGGTGCTGATAAGACGGTGCAGATGTGGGATGCCCTCAATGGAGAAAACGCAACGATCTATCGTGGTCATACCGGGTCGGTGATGGCGGTGGCGTGGTCGCCCGATGGCAGGTGGATTGCATCAGGTTCGACCGATGGCAGCGTGCGTGTCTGGGATGTTGACAAAAAAGCGTTGAAATATCTCTATCGCGGCCATAGCGCCGATGTTAATACGGTGGCCTGGTCAGCGGACAGCAAGCATATCGCGTCGGGATCGACGGATAAGACGGTGCATATTTTTGCAGCTGAAACGGGCAAGACGCTGACCATCTATCGCGGCCATAGCGCCCGGGTGAGTTCGGTGAGCTGGTCGCCCGATGGTACGCAGATCGCCTCTGCCTCGTGGGATAAGACGGTGCAGGTCTGGAATGTCGCCACGGGAGCCGTTGCCTATACCTATAACGGCTACAATGTGGATGTTGCCAAAAAGGGCGACACAACGAAGGGCGTGTTGCCAGACCTCGTTTTTTCCGTGGCCTGGTCACACAATGGCAAGCGGATTGTAGCCGTCACGCAGACGTATTGTGGCGATATCTGTGCCGTCGTCGTCACCTGGGACGCAGCCACCGGCAAGAACGTTGCCTTTTACCCGGATTTCCCCATTTTCGCGGTGGCATGGTCGCCTGATGATACGCGACTGGTCAGCGCCGTAAGCTACAGCGATGTGCAGATATCGCGTGTCTCATAGCCGTTTTTATCATAAGGGAAGGACAACGGCCAGCAGATAGGCGACATAGGCACCGATCAGCAGGCCGCCTATCCAGCGCGGAATTTTGCCATACCAGACCAGGGCTAAAAGGGCCAGGTGAGCGGCTATCATGGCTGGCAACATGATGGCAATTTGCTGAAAATTGATAGGGAGAGGACGAATCGCTGCGGCGAGGCCCAGCGTCACAAGGAGGTTGTAGGCAAAAGAGCCGAGAATGCCGCCAACCAGAATAGCGGGCTGTTTCTTGCGGGCGGCGCTGATCCCCAGCGCGATCATCTCTGCACCCGTTCCTAGCGAAACAATCGTAGCTCCGACGGCTCCCTGACTCAGCCCGATGCTTTGTGTGAGTCTGAGCGCTCCTTCCACGATAGTTGGTCCTCCCAATGCCATCGCGGCCAGCCCGCCAAAAGTGAGCAGGATTGGTCTCCAGTGCGGGCCAGTGCGCTGCGATTGCTCTTGATCGTCTTCGTCATCCTCGTCATCTTCGGCTTCTGTCAGACGTTTGATGGCTGCACGATCGGTCCGAAACAGGAAAAGTGTGTAGCCAATAAAGAGCAGGAGCAGGAGCACGCCCTCCAGTTGCGTGACCACTCCAAAGAAGAGCAGTCCAACAGGGAGGATCGAGACAAGGGTTGCGAGGAGGGCCTGTCGGCGTACACTTCGGTCTATCAGCAGTGGGCAAAGCAGGGCAGAAAGTCCCAACGCCGCCGTGATGATGGTCACGTTGGCTCCAATCACGTTGCCCACCGCCAGCATAGGAGCGCCGCGCCCCGATGCAATGGCGGCGGTAAGCATCTCTTCTGGTTCCAGCCCAACCAGAAGCACACCAATAACCAGTGCGCTCACGCCAAGATCGCGGGCCAGATCCGCCGCGCCATCGATAAACCAGTCGGCCCCCTTGACCAGCGCGATAGTACCAAAGACGAGCATTGCAAGTGTGAAGAGCGCATCGATCATTGTTCGTTCCTTGTCAGACGTGTGATAGAAATATTGTTAGCTTGTTTCCAGACCGACGCTTCCTCATTATACTCTATATTGAAGCAACACTTGCCTATGAACTGACGGCGGCTGCAGCTGCTAGCGGGTGTGTTTGTATATAGGCGATTCTCGCCGCGCTCAACGTTCCCGCCAGCAGCAGCGGGAGCGCGATGAGCAAAAGGAGCGGCAAACCGATCAGAGAGGAGAGCAGGGCGCAGAGGGCTGCGAGCGCAAAGAGGCTTGCTAGCAGAATACGCTCAGTCGTGTTGCTTGTGCGAAGGAGCCAGAGCAGCGAGATGAGGGCGGCAAGCAGGATGCAGAGCGCCGCGACGCTCTCGGCTGTAAACGCTGATTGAGCGCTGACTCCTAGCTGTTGTAGATTTCTTGCGACCACAGGCAGCAGCGTGCGCCGTTCCCCACCAGCCAGCACGAGCCAGCAGACGCCACCGCTCAAAAAGATCAGCATGCGCTCAGCGTGGGCGAAAGAGCGATTCCAGCGCTGGCGTATGAGGCCGATAATGTAGAGGAGTAGCATCAGCGCAAATAGTACGTCAAGCACATACTGGTTGCGGATAGGGAGCGCTGGTAGGCCAGCATTCCAGCGATGCGGGTTGAGCGTCTCGGCGGCCAGATAGGTACTGTTGGGGGCAACGCTGTTCAGCAGGAGTAGCCCACCAGCGATGATGCTCAATACGAGCAGGATGTGAACGATATTCATCGCGCGTTGGAGCCAGGAAAAGCGGCTCTGAAAGAACAGATAGCCGTAGCTGGCGAGAAAGGCCAGGATCAGCAATAGCCCGATGATGGCTGCAATCGCGATTTGTCCGGCAGACCAGAGCGTGAAGAGCAGCATCAGCACGATCAGGGTGACGGTGACGGCATCGACCGGGTTGAGTTGGCGACGATCCCCATAATAGAATGTGCGGAGTAGCAGTAAAACCAGCACAATCGCCAGGATAGCGGTGAAGATCTGCCCGATCAGCACATCTGGCGAGAGATTGGTGACTCCTGGTTGTGCTGCTGGTGATGGCAGAAATGGCTGCAAAAAGAAGAGTTGCAGGGCGAGCCAGAGAGGGGTAAAGAAGCGGCCCCAGGCGGCGAAGAGGGCGAAAACTGCCAGCGCGAGTGGCACAACCGAGAAGATGAGATTGATATTGCTGTTCAGAGGTCGGTTCAGCGTGGGGATGAAACGGGCCAGCTCTGTATTGCCGAACGTATATTGAAATAGCGCACCAAGCGCCGCAAGGATGAGTAGAATCACGGCATCCGCGAAAGTGAGCGGGTTTCGCAGGCGCAGCAATGAGGCAATCAATAAGATACCAAGCAGCCAGACGGCGCCGGTATTGAGGGTAATGCCAGCGGTGAGCCGACTCGTAAAAGGCAGCAGCAGGAGGCGTGTGCCGAAGGTGTTTTGTAGCAACAGTTCGGTTCCTGCTATGCCAGCCAGCACAATATGCCCCAGGCGGGCAAACCAGTACGCGGGCTGATCCACTGTCTCCTCTTCTCCCAACAGCTTCGTGCGGGGTGAGAGCAACCATCCCAGAAAGATGAGCAGCGCGAGGGTTGAAACAGCTATAGTAAGCAATTGCAGCAGCTGATTGGACGGTTGCTGTCCGGCTATAGTGAC
Source organism: Ktedonobacteraceae bacterium (assembly GCA_025928885.1). Taxonomy (GTDB): domain Bacteria; phylum Chloroflexota; class Ktedonobacteria; order Ktedonobacterales; family Ktedonobacteraceae; genus JAICIM01. The sequence continues at coordinate 21,505 of JAICIM010000035.1, forward strand.
TTGCAGCGCAAATGACATGCTGAGAAAGAACAGGGCAAGCAGGACAA